>JAFUQS010000004.1 GCA_017472225.1 Clostridia bacterium
GAGGATATTTTTTCTGTAACAAGGCATAAATTCGATGGAAGACTTGCGTCTTTCGAGAATTTTAACGCAGTTACAGGGAAAATAGACCTCATTAAACCATATCGGGTTCGGCTCCCGCCAACTTAAAAGCGTGCTTTTGCTTACTTTTGTCACGCTTGACAAAAGTAAGAGCCCAAGCGGCTCGAGCGAGCGGAGTCAGAGGAATAAATAAAACCTTGCCGTTCAGCTCCACGGCACATAAAAGCGAAGGTAAATACACTTTAAGTAGTCAGTAGTCGGTAGACAGTAGTCAGGAAAATATAAAAACCATTGTATCAAGCATTCAGCTTTTTACAATGGTTTTTACATATTTAACTATTTGATTTCCCGGATGTTAACAGGGAATCAGCCCCCTGTTCCTGTTCATTCCTATTCAATTCATCTCAGCTTTCAGCCGGAACGGTATCGTCCCAAAGGAGAACTTCACCGGGTCTGTCAATATAACATTTATATTTTTTGCTGTAATCCATGCCGGCACATAACAGCATTGATTTCTCGTTACAATTATAAACGGCACTCCAAAGCGTGATAACGGGGTGCTTCAATACTTTATGGCGGTAGTTGAGGGTACATTCTGAAAGAAGCTTCATTGCATTTTCTTCGGTGAGTATACCGTTATGCTGTTTAAGTGTATTTTCAATATGGTCGTAGCGCTTGTAGCCTCTGCCGTCATGGTTGTCTCCGCCGGGAGTGAGAAAATAATTTGTGAGAATCAGATTGTCATCCTTCTTTTCCTGCTTTATGACATACATTTTATTGTCAACATATTCAATAATGGCGCTGTTGCCTTCGGCATCGGCAAGCTGATAATGATAATTGATAAAAAGAGAATCATGCATATCATAGGCTGCAAAAAGCTCAATAGCTTCGTCAACTGTTGCACACTTATCAAGCACGGCACGCAGAGCCACTGTTGTGATAATCGGCTTTTTGCCTGTTTGCTGCTTTGTTGCCTTGGTTTTGATTTCCAGAACGGCACAGGAAAAGCCTTTTTCGTTTATGCCGTCCATTGCCATATAGGGAGCTCCCATAATACGCAAAGGTCTTTTTGCATTTTTAAGGCTCAGATATTTTGTGCCGTGAAGGAAGAATGTGCTGTCAATAACACTCATACTGCGATAGCCGTTTTCCGGTGAAGTCCAGCAGACAACACAAGGAGCAGCCTTATAATCAAAATTTCTGCCGAAAATATAATCTCCTTCGGGATTTTTCGCATTAAAGGTTGAGCAGGCAAATCCTCCGTGAGCAGGATTTACCGCAAGGTGAGGCATCTGTACTTCTTTTTGCAAAAAAACAACGGCATCCATAATCGAGCTTACGCCTTTTTTCAAAAGAGCATCAAGGCCGTAAGCACTTTTATATTCCAGAGACCAGATGTTGCCATCAATCTGCCTGAAAGAGCCGAGAGTAGCTTCTCTGTTTTTTGCCGCAAGATTTTTTTGCGCTTTTGCTTCATCTTTACTGATTTTTTCTTTCATGTTTATTTCACTTCTTTTGAAAAAATTTAATTTAGGGTAGTATAGCATATATTTTATCAACAATCAAGGAAGCCACCGTTTTTTCGGTGGCTTCCTGAATGAATATTATCAATCTCTGTGCAGCTTCATAATTTCTTCAATAGGACCTGTAAAATCCTTTGAAACATTCGGGATGTCCTTTTCACCTTTGATAAAGCCGTTGAAGAGCATACCCTTATAGTCAGTTGACATCTGATATTTTGAAATTACTCTTGTGAGGGCTGTTTTACGGTCCTCGTTTGCAAGGTAGGTGCAGTTTTCAAGTGAAATTTCAAGGCTTGTGCCCACCTTGGAGGTTATTGTAACCTCAAGTGTTCTGCCGCATTTTTTCACATCTGCCTTCACAAGTCTGCCGTTTGAGGTTACGGTGACATAAGCATTTGTGATATCCTTGAATTTGAGAGTATATGTTCTCTTTTCGGGAACAACACTCACATCGCCTTCATTTTTGGAAATTGAGAAGCGTACCTTGTCACCGTCTTCACACACAGTGAAGTCGGTTTTGAGATATGCACCGTCCTGATAGGAGAGGGTTTCACCGTCATCCTCATAAAGAGTGAAGGTGTTGTTGCCTCTGTAAATGAGTATTTCAAGCTCTGCAGGGTTTGAGCAATCGTTCGTTCTGTCGTTTTTGCTCATGGGAATGATGGCACCCTCTTTTGCAAGAACGGGAATATTGTCAATATCACGGTACATTTTAACAAAGCCGTTGCCGCTGTAAATTCTGCCTGTGAAGATGTCAGTGTATCTTCCCTCGGGAATCCATACATTGACCGAAGCCAGATTTGTGTCATCGGATGTGTGCTCGGTGATGGGAGCAACGATAAGCTCAGTGCCGAAGAAAAATTCATTTTTGCATTTGTAAGCACTTTCATCCTCGGGGTAAGCGTAATACATCGGCTCACAGATAGCTCTGCAGTCGGTGTGAGTACGGTAGTTCATTGTGTAAATGTAAGGAAGAAGCTTGTGCCTCAAGCGAAGTGCATCTGTTGCAATTCGCTGAACGGGACCGCTGTAATTCCAGGGCTCTTTGCCTGCAAATTCATTGTTGGTTGAGTGAAGTCGCATAACGGGGCTGAACACACCGAGCTGTACCCAACGCACATAAAGCTCATCGTCCTTTTTACCCATACAGTGTCCGCCGATGTCGTGGCTCCACCAGGGATAGGCAATGTTGGAGGCAGTTGCAGTAAAGCCGGGCTGGAAGTCAAGACTGTTCCAGGTCTGGGTCGTGTCACCGCTGAAGCCTAAAGGATAACGCTGTGAGCCGGCACCGCAGAAGCGTGAAAGAATAAGCGGTCTGTGGTTATCCCTTGCATTGTCAAGAAAATGATAATGGTTAAGTGCCCACAAAGGGTCAAGGCCGGGTACATTGGTTTTTGTGCCCTGCTGCCAATCAATCCACCAGAAGTCAATGCCCATTTTTTCAAGGGGGTGATGAAGAATATCAAAATAGCTTTCGGTAAATTTTTTGTCCGTGATGTCAAACTTCACGGGCTGCTTTTTGCCTGAATCCTGACCCATAGCCCTGCACATATCCTCGTATTGGTCTTCAAACCAACGAACACCCATTGAGGGGTGAATGTTAAAGGTGACATGGTAGTTATCCTTCTTCAGCTTGTCAAGGAAGCCTTGCGGGTCGGGGAAAAGGTCGGTGTTGAAGCTGTAGCCTGTCCAGCCTGTTGACCAGAAGTCATACACAAATTCCATAAAGTTTTTGTGCATTGCAATTTTGTGACTGTCCTTGCCGAACTTTTCTTTGATGTTGACCCAATGCCAATCCATGTCAACAGTGGCAACGGTGATGGGGATTTCCTCTTCCTTGAATTTATCCATAAGACTCAGGTATTCCTCCTGAGTGTATGCCTTATAGCGGCTCCACCAGTTGGAAAGGGCGTATCTCGGAATAAGGGGTACCTTGCCTGTTAATTTATAAAGGTCTGTTGTGGCGCCGATATAGTTGTTGCCGTAGGCGAAATAATATTCGTCGGTTTCCTTGTTATCTCTGGGGAGAATGGTGCCGTCAGCTTTTAAAACAAGGGTGTCACTGTCATCAAGAATTGCAACACCGCCACGGGAGCAGACACCGTCATTGAGTGTGATGATACCTGCGGTGATGTCAAGTGTACGGCAGGTACCCTTGAGGTTGCCTGATCTGTAATCTGTTACCGTTCTGCCGTCACGAAGCTTTATGCGAAGCATTTTCTTTTCCTTGAAGGAGTAAAGGAAGTTAGCCTTGGTGGTTTTGATGATAATAGTGTCATTTTCCTCTGTCACTTCAAATTTCGGTGTGGCGAAATCACGGAACCATACGCTCTGAGTCGGCTCATCGCAGAACTTTCCGTTTTTCTGAACCTCTACTCTCAGCAGGCATGAGGTGATAATTGTAAAACGGGTGTTGCCACGGACGATGGTGTGGCTTTCGTGAGCTTTGGGGGAGCAATCAATTTTAAATCGCTGTGAAAAACTGTCCATAATGTACTCCTTTATTATGTATTTTCATATTTAAATAATTATATATCTTAAACTCACTAAAGTCAACAAATGAGGAATTATATTATTTTTTTGAAACTTATTGAAATTATCCTTCAAAAGCATTACAATAAGTATATGAAGAAAATTCAAAAGGAGAAATGATTATGAGTATGGAAACACCACGCACCTATGTTCCCTTCAAGGATTGGAAGGAAAAATCAAAGCAGACGGAATACACCGTAAGCACACCGCTTTTGGCTCCTGACGGAACACTTCTTGCAAAAGGTTGGGCAAGACACAACGTTTTTGATTATAACAGGGACTATGTGAAAAAGGGCAGTCCCATGAGCAAAAAGGAATGGGATTTCTATCAGGTTGCTGACGGAAATTATATGGTGCAGCTCAGCTTTGCAAATATCGGTATCGGCGGATATATTGCCGGTAAGCTTATTGACCTTAAAGCAGGAAAGGTTATTGCTGACGCAACTCAGCTTTTCCTTGGCGGCAAAAAGCATGTACCCCCGCCAAAGGGTGATGTTCCCAACCGTTACAAGGATAAAATCGGCAAGGCTGAATTTGATTTTGACACAAAGGAAAATTCAAGAACACTCTGGTTCAGAATGCCCCTTAAAGACAAGATGGTTGAATGTAAGTTCGACATGGATATTATGCCGGGCCTTGAAAATATCACAACTGTTCTTCCCTTTGAAGGTGACAACACAAAATATTTTATGACCACCAAGCAGAATTGTATGCCCTGTGAAGGCTATTACAAAATCGGTGACGACATTTATGAATTTTCAAAGGAAACTGCTTTCTGTGCCCTTGACTGGGGCCGTGTAAACACTCCTCACAAAATGGTTTGGTATTGGGGCAACGGCTCACAGTACATAACAGACGAAAATGGCGAAAAGCATCTTTTCGGCTTTGAAATCACCTGGGCAATCGGTGATGAAAGCAATGCAACGGAAACCTGTCTTTTCTATGACGGAAAGGCTCACAAATTCGGCGCTGTTGATGTTGAGGTATTCCCGAAGCCGGATAAATATATGAACGATTGGAAGTTTATCTCTGAGGACGGCAGATTCAACATGACAATGAAGCCTACCTTTGACCATCATTCCGATATGAATCTTGGCGTTGCAAGAATGCACACACATCAGGTTCACGGAATATGGAGCGGAGATGTAACACTTGATGACGGAACAAAGCTTGAAATCAAGGATATGTACGCTTTCTGTGAATATGTAGAAAATAAGTGGTAAGAAAAAAGACCGTTGCTGTTGCAGCGGTCTTTTTAGATATAAGAGATAGGAAGGTCAGGCATCAACTGTTTCTTTTTCTGTTGCGGATTCTCTGACTTCAACGGTTATGCTCTTTTTCTTCTCTTTTCGGGAAAGCCACACCAAAAGTATAATCGCTGCGGGAATACTGCCCACAACGGCACAAAGCATATCAACATTGGTGTCAAAAACTGCCCATTGATTATCATTCTGTGCGCCAAGTCCGAAAATCGCTTGGAACCATGGGTCACGCTCGGGTGACAGGTTATAAGCCTGGTTGTGTGAGCCGGGCCAATAATAGTCAACGAAGAACTCGAAAACCTCCCAAACGGTAATGGCTATGTAAGAAAAGCCCGTTGCCGCAAAGGTGCGGAAAAGGGGAGAGATTCTGTCTTCCCTTCTCAGGAACATTTCAATAATTTCATTGCCGATGAACAGGATAACTGCACCTGCCATGAAGTGAAGAATTTTATCCCAGCTTGTGATTTTATGGTTCCATTCAAGACCTTGAGCGAGGAATGAGCCGAAGAAAATCATCACATCAAGCCATGTCTGTGCCCTGAAGGGAAGCTTTTTCAAAAGAGATTTTGGAAAAAGAATTATTCTTGCAAGGGGCACCGTGAAGGTGGCAAGAAGGTTGAGTGCAAGAAGCAGTACATTGGTGTTTTCCGGGTCTGTTTTAATGAGTCTTATGAGCACAACAGCCTGCAAAACACGAAGAACCCACCAGAGAATATATTCGGGCAGAGTTATGCCGTTTCTGAGCGTGTTCAGCTCGTTTTTAAAAAATTCCTTTATTTTATTCATAGCTTTTCACCTGATTTCTTTCATGGGCGAAGCTGATTTTTAAAATGACTTCGCCGGCATGAGTATATATTATCATACTATTCCGCAAAAATAAATAAATGCAACATAATTGTAATAATTTCTTAAATTATGTATAAAAATATCGATGCTTCACCTTTACAAATTGAAGATTGGTGTTGTTGACAAAAAAATGAGGATGTGTATAATTTATATAAGACTATAAAAGGAGGAAGTAACCATGAAAAAAATATTTATTCCTGTTGCAATTGTTGTTGCAATTCTTATGATTGTTGCAATTATTCTCAGCAAAACCACACCCACAAATGAAAATGCCGGCTATCACACTCACGCTGACGGTCAGACACATTATGACACCGTTGAAACAACGGTTCAGGAATATCACACTCATGCCGACGGTGAAACTCATTACGGTGAGCATTGATTAACGGCTTGATTTAAGACAAAAGAACAGACTGCTGACTTTTTATTTTCAGTCAACAGTCTGTTTTTTCAGTTTAAATCCTGTAAATCTGCTTCGGGGATGTCATTTTGCAGATTGTCTCTTGCAAGGTCGGTGTCGATTTCGTCATAAGCATCTGAAATCGGTTTTTCCTTCTTGCTTTGAATCGTCGGGTTGGTGTGATACACCATTACATCGGGAGACCTTGTGCCCGCAATGATTGGATTCGCTTTTTCGTTTTTGTTTTTTGCCTTGCCCTGAATTTCGGGAACGGAAGTGTCGTTTTTCTTTTTCTTTTCAGGGGTTTCATCAGGTCGTTTCATGCCTTGTTTTGCCATGCTTCTATCACCTCATATTCAGTATGCCCCGTTTTTTCATTTATATTTCATGTTTCCGTTAGCGGGATTTTCAATAACTGTACCTTTTTCGGTGAACCGTGAGCCATGGCAAGGACAATCCCAGCTGTGCTCGGCACTGTTCCACCTGAGAGCGCAACCCATGTGGGGACAGCGTTTTTTGGAAAGGGTGAACAGATTTGCTGCACTTTCAACACAGTTAAGGAAAAGCTTAGGCTTCAATATGCTTCTTGAAGGGCTGTAAAGCTCAGCATAATCGTTCGGCACCTCTGCCACAAGGTCTGAAAGCAGCATAGCAGATACCATTGCTCCCGTCATACCCCATTTGTTGAAGCCTGTTGCAACATAAAGGTCAGGCGTGTTTTTTGAATACTGACCGATATAAGGTATTTCATCAAGGCTCATGCAATCCTGAGCAGCCCAATAATATTTTTCCTTTGCTTCAGGGTAATGCAGTGCCGCAAACTGTCTTATTTCTGCCCAATTACCGCCTTCCTTTCCCGTTCGGTGGTCTCCGCCACCCAGAAGAAGCAAATCACCGTGATTTCTGAAGGACATACCCTTGTCGTTTTCATCAACATACATTCCGTCAGGCAGCTTACCGTTTTCAAGGGCAATTACATAAGAACGGTGCTGATAAAGCTTGAGGAAGTAGCTTCCGTGCTTGTTGATGAAGGGAAAATGTGTTGCGACGATAACCTTTTTCGCTTTAATTCTGCCCATGTCGGTCAATGCGGTAGTACCTTTCATTTCCCTGACAAAGGTGTTTTCATAAATATTAAGCCCCTTTGATATTTCCGAAAGGAATTTCAAGGGGTGAAATTGTGCCTGTTCAGGAAAGCACACAGCACCCACTGATTTAATCGGTAACGGTATATTTTCGCAAAAAAGTGCAGCATAGCCGATTTTAGTCAGAGCTTTCATTTCATCTTCCAATTTTCTGCGGTCTGACAGGGAATAGACGAAGTTATCCTTGATTTCAAAGTCACAGTCAATGCTTCGGGAAAGCTCTGTGAATTTTTTCAGAGCCTCCTTGTTGGATTTCAGGTACATCTGCGCCATTTCCGTTCCCCGTGAGCGAAGAATTTTGTCGTAAATCAAACCGTGCTGAAAGGTGATTTTTGCGGTTGTGTTTCCCGTTGTGATGCCACAGACTCTGCCCTTTTCAACAAGAATGTAAGGAATTCCCTTCATGTGCAGAAAATATGCCGTGAGAATACCGGTGATTCCTCCGCCTATAATCAGAACATCGGTGCGGCTGTCCGTTCTGAAGGTGGGAAAGCGGGGCAGCCTTGCGTTTTCATACCAAAGGGAATTCATCATATAAGCATACCCAACAGAGCCTCTTTCGGTGCAACGCCTGTGGCTCGTCTGACCTCCTGACCCTTATCAAAAACAACAAGGGTGGGAACACTCATTATGCGATATTTATTTGCAAGGTCCGGTTGTTCGTCTATGTTAACCTTGCCTACAATATATTCAGGGTGGTCCTTTGCGATTTCCTCAATTGTGGGTGAGAGCATTTTGCACGGCCCACACCATGAAGCAAAAAAATCAATGAGAGACTTCTTTTCTGAGCCAAGCACCTCCTTTTCAAAATTATCCTTTGTAATGGTTAAAACCGGCATAGCTTTTACTCCTTTTTTTCTTTGTTAATGAAATTTTTCCCGTTTTAAGCTTGTATCATACAATTTTTTTGAAAATATACTTGACAAAGCGTGTCTAATCCGTTAGACTAAGAGTGTAGTCTAACGGATTAGACAATCCGAAAAAGGAGGTAATATGATGTCAACACCGAAGATTTTTGAAAGTGAATACCGTTTTTGCCTTATCCTTTGGGAGTATGAACCGATTTCAAGCGGTGAGCTCAGTAAAATCTGCAAGGAAAAATTAGGCTGGTCAAGAACAACTACCTATACGGTTATCAAAAGACTTTCCGAAAGGGGAGTTGTTAAAAATGAAAATTCACTTGTAAGCTCTCTTGTTTCAAAGGATGAAGCGCAGAAGGCAGAAATTGATGAGCTTGTGGAGAAAAAGTTTGAAGGCTCACTTCCCGCTTTCATTGCCGCCTTCACAAAGCATAAGGAGCTTTCCGAGAAGGATATTGAAGAAATCCGCCGTATAATTGACCGATAAGGAGGTGCAGTTATGGAACAGATTATTATGAATTTGTTTTTGGACTTGCTTAACCTCAGTATCAGCGCAACCTGGCTTATACTTGCAGTTGTATTATTGCGTTTAATTTTCAAAAAAGCACCAAAGTGGGTGAATTGCCTTTTGTGGGCAATTTCGGGAATACGTCTTGTTTTCCCGTTTTCAGTTGAAAGTATTTTCAGTCTTGTACCTTCTGCCGAAACCGTGCCGCCGGAGATTATTTATGACGCTGAGCCAAAAATCAACAGTGGTATTTCCGCTTTCAACAGCCTGGTGAACCCTGTAATAACGGAAGCCTTTGCTCCTGTCCCTGCCTCAAGCGTAAACCCCTTGCAGGCTATAGCAATCATTGCTTCTTATTTGTGGGTTATCGGAATTGTTATTATGGTGCTGTATGCTCTTGTAAGCTTTCTGAGACTGAAGTACAAAATGAGTACGGCAACTCTTTTGAGAGATAACATTTTTCAAAGTGAAAATGTGCAGTCTCCTTTTGTGCTGGGATTTTTCAGACCGAAAATTTACCTTTCCTATGATATAGGTGATAGTGATATCTGCCATGTTATAGCCCACGAAAAGGCACACATCAAACGGAAGGATTATCTCATAAAGCCTTTTGCATATCTCATTTTGTGCGTATATTGGTTTAACCCTGCCGTGTGGCTCGCTTATATTCTTCTTTGCAGAGACATTGAATTGGCTTGTGATGAAAAGGTTATCAGGGAAATGGACAGCGAAAGCAGGAAGGATTATTCTGAAGCACTTTTGAATTGCAGCGTTAACCGCCGCAGTATTGCCGCTTGTCCTCTTGCCTTTGGTGAGGTGGGCGTAAAGGAAAGAATCAAGGGGGTTATGAATTACAAAAAGCCTGCCTTCTGGGTGATTGTTGTTGCAGCAGTAAGCAGTGTTATTACGGCAGTGTGCTTCCTGACTTATCCCGTAACGGACAAATCAGAAATTACAAATCCCGGCGAAAGTGATTATTCAGCCGTTATCGACCAGATCACCGCCGATATTGACGGCGACGGCAAAAAAGAAAACTGTACTCTTACTTACGGGCCAACATCCGGACTTTATACCGTTGTTTTCACTGCAACGGAGGTTGGCAGTGAGGAGCCTGAATATATCAACACCTTCAATATCCCCTTTACCGACGGAACTGAGTTTCATGAGGCAGCAGATGGAAAAGTGCAGATAAAGTGCGGCAACAGTGTTTATATGAACGGTGAGAGCGTAAAAACCGAAGATGTTTACCTCAATATAAAAATTGAAGACGGAAATATTGCTCTTTATGATGGTGACGAGCCTATAGAATATTGGGGCGAGCAAGGAATAACACCGAGTGAGTTTTTCGCAAAAATCACTGCCCTTGAAAACGCAGTGAGTGAAGCCGTTCTCAATGAAAACAAGGGTGCCTATGTTATAAAAGAGGGCAAAGATGAATTCAGCCTTGCCAAGAGCTTTGAAGCACATAATATCCTTTATATGGTGAAGGACGACGAAAAAAAGAAATTGACCGTTTATGTCCTGACTCTTTATAAGGAGTACATTCTCGAAAACGGTATGATTTCCTCATTGGCATCAGGCGCAGAGCCTGTTGAAATCACCTTCAAGGCTACTGAAGAAGAGGGTAAATACGAATACCTGATTAAAAAATACCGGCATTTGGGAAAAGGTGACGGTATAGAGAATTATCTGCCTGAGGATTATGAATATAACACACAGGAAATTATGGAAGGTCTGGAGCTTGACATTGAAAGACAGAAAAATGCACATTTCGGATATCTTGATAACAGCTTTTCAGGTTTGCCGATAATTTCTGATGACAGTCAGCAGTTAACCTTTATGGAAGTCAGCCACGATTATCTGCAGAATATGATTTATGATGTTATAAATCAAAGGGCGTTTAATGATTTCGAGTATGAAAGAACAGCACTCAGAAGAGTTTTTTATAGAGACAGGTTCTATTATTACTGCGGATATAAAAACGAAAATGACAGAGTTTTTGTGTTCTTCCAAGGCTTTGATCTTCAGCCCGTATGCGTAATTGACTTTAACAAAACCATCAAAGGCAGTGATAAATGCGCTCTCGTTGGCGAGGAGTATTCCGTTTGTGAAAATCTTATTCGTCAAATTGATAAAATTTCCTGAAAGCTTGAAAAAAATTACCGATGTATGCTAAAATTAAGTAACGGATAATCCGAAAAGATGTTGCAAATAAGGAGGAAAAACAATGAACGAACTTATGGAAATGGATTGGTTTCAGAATCTGATGGACAGACTTTCACAGGTGTTCACAAAACTCCTTGTGAAATTCGGACTCAAGCTTATCTTACCCTTCTGATAAAAAACGAACTGCCCTCAGAAAGGGCGGTTCGTTTTTTATGCTTTCATTTTTTCTTGCCCTTGACAATATACTTAGCTGCATGATAAAATTAAAACATCACAATTTAATGAAAGTGAGGAAAAACATTATGAATCGTTTGGAAGGCAAGGTTGCAATCATCACAGGCGGTAACTCCGGTGTTGGTGCAGCAACAGCAAAGAAATTTGCCGCAGAAGGCGCAAAGGTTGTTATCACTGCAAGAAGAGAGGCTCAGCTTGAAGCTGTGGCAAATGAAATCAAGGAAGCCGGCGGAGAGGTTCTTCCTGTTGTGGGCGACATTTCAAAGCCTGAGGATGCAGGAAAAATGGTTGCCGCCGCAGTGGAAAAATACGGCAAGCTTGATATCCTCGTCAATAATGCAGGTGTTCTTGATAACGGACTTAAGGCTATTGATAAGTTCGCTGAAGAGGATGTAAACAAGGTCCTTGACATCAACACAAAGGGCACAATGTTTATGATAAGAGAAGCTTCAAAGGAAATGGCAAAAAATAATTACGGCTCAATTGTCAATGTGGCTTCCGTTGCAGGTGTTATGGGCTGCGGCGGCGCTGCTTATGTGGCATCAAAGGCTGCCGTTGTCGGTATCACACGTCACACAGCACTCCGCTTTGCAGGAACAGGCGTTCGCTGCAATGCAATCTGCCCGGGCACAATCGTAACACCGATGGTTGCAGGTATGAAGCCCGACAATATGGATATGGATATTTTCGGTCAGATGATGAAGCACAACGACCTTAAGGTTGCACCCTGTATGCCCGAAGATGTTGCAAATATGCTTTTGTTCTTCGCTTCAGATGAATCAAGAGCAATCACAGGTCAGTCAATCGTAACAGATTTCGGCTCAACACTTTAAAAAAATACCGATGCGGACACTCAGCTCGCATCGGTTGTTTTTTTATCTTTTTATTTCTTCACCCATGTTGATGGTGATAATGTAAGAATCAGGGGATAAATTTCAAGTCTGCCGAAAAGCATTGCCAATGAAAGCACAAACTTTGAAAATGGTGAATACATGGCATAGCTTGAAGCAGGACCGGCAGCACCGAAGGCGGGTCCTATATTGTTGAAGCAGGAGGCTGCCGCCGATATATTTGTTTCAAAGTCAAAGGGCTCAAGGCCTAAAAGCAGAACAATTGCACAGAAGAAAAGGGCATAAATTGCAAGATAGGAGTTGACGGAGCTGATGGTAGCTTCGTCAAGTCTTTTTCCCTCAAAGCGCACAACATCCACACTGCGGGGATGAAGCATTTTTTTAAGCTCTCTTTTAATATTCTTGAGAAGAATGACAACTCTTGAAACCTTGAAGCCGCCTGCTGTGGAGCCGGCACAGCCGCCTATAAACATGAGCAGCAGCAGAATCGTTTTTGAAAAGCCGGGCCACTGATTGAAGTCATCCGTGGCAAAGCCGGTTGTGGTGATAATGGTTGAAACCTGAAAGGCTGCATGTCTGAGGGAGGTGCCGAAGGACTCATAAATGGGCATGATGTTCATTGTGATTCCAGCCGTTGAAAGGGCGACAATGCCAAGGTAAAACCACATTTCACCGCTTTTAAAAACGGGCTTGAATTTCTTTATCAGCAAAAGATAATAAAGGTTAAAGTTAATGCCGAAAAGAAGCATGAAAATTGTAACAACCCACTGAAGATAAGGGCTGTAGGATGCCATGCTGTCTGCCTTAATGCCGAAGCCGCCCGTACCCGCCGTGCCGAGTGCATGAACGAGGGCATCGAATAATGGCATATCACCGACCAAAAGAAACAGGAACATCAGTACGGTTAAAGCCATATATATAACATAAAGTATACGGGTTGTCTGCTTCATTCTCGGCACGATTTTGCCGACGATGGGGCCCGGTACCTCTGCACGCAGAATGTGAATTGTTCTGTCAGAAAGAGAGGGTACAATTGCCATCATGAAAACAAGAACACCCATACCTCCGACCCAATGGGTGAAGGAACGCCAGAAAAGAAGCCCCTTGCTCATGCTTTCAACATCTGTGAGAATGGAAGCGCCCGTTGTTGTAAAGCCGCTGACCGTTTCAAAAAATGCATCGATATAGCTTGGTATTTCTCCTGAAATGAAAAAGGGCAAAGCACCGAAGGCTGAAAGAGCAAGCCATGAAATTGCAACAATAACAAAGCCTTCACGGGCATAAATAACCTTGTTTCCCGGTCTTGAGATAATTGTCAGTGCAAAGCCGCAAATAAGGCAGGCTGCAATTGAAATAAGAAAATCCTTCACGCAGGCTTCCTTATATATCAAAGCGCAAATAGTGGGCAGAAGCATAAGCAACGCTTCAATTTTAATGACGGTGCCCACCGTGTATAACACCATTCGTCTGTTCATTCCTGCTTTCTCCTTATCTGATAATATCCTTGAGGGCACTGAGTCTGTGCTCAGCGGCAAGAACTATAACACGGTCACCCTCGGCGATGATATCATCACCGGTTGGGATAACTGCCTTCTTTCCCGGACGGATAATACCTGCAATGAGAATGCCGGGCTTGATTTTCAGGTCCTTGATGGGTGAGGATGCAACGGGTGAGTCGGCGCCGACCTTGAATTCCACAGCCTCTGCCTTACCGTCCATGAGCTTATAGAGTGTTTCAATGCTGCTGCCACGGGAGTTTTCAAGGGCTCTTGTGTATCTGAGTACAATATCTGAGGTGACTGACTTTGTTGAAACAATGCAATCAAGACCAAGCTTTTCAGCCATTGCAACCATTTCACTGCGGTTGATTTTTGAAATTACCTGAGGAACATTCTGGCTTGAGGCAAAAATGGAAATGAGAATATTTTCCTCGTCCATTCCCGTCAGTGCAACAAAGGCATCAAGTGAGCGCAGACCCTCCTCAAGAAGAAGCTCCTGCTGTGAGCCGTCACCGTGAATCATAACTGCACCGGGAAGGTGTTCGCTGAGGCTTTCGCATTTTGCATGGTCCTTTTCAATTATTCTCACATCGTTGCCACCTGCAAGAAGCTGCTTTGCAAGATAAAAGGCTGTTTTGCTGCCGCCGAGAATCATGACATTTCGTGCCTGCTTTTTAAGAATTCCGAAGCTTTTAAGAAGCTTTTGCATATCGGAGGGTGCGGCGGCAATTGAAATAACGTCACCGACCTGAAGCTCGAAGCTGCCGTCGGGGATGATTACCTTGCCCTGTCTGAAAATGGCACCGATAAGAAAGTCTGTTTTTTGTTTTTCACGGAGCTTTGAAAGCTTCTTTCCGCAAAGGGGAGAATCCTCCTTGAGCCTCAGCTCAATCATTTCAAGGTTTCTTCTTGCAAAGTATTCCACCTTGAAGGCAGAGGGAAGCTTGAGAATGTTATAAAGCTCCTGAGCCATGAGCTGCTCGGGGTTGATTGCCATTGAAATGTTCAGCTCCTGCTTCATGAAGCCGAGGGAGTGGTCATTGTATTCGGGATTTCTTATTCTTGCAATTGTGTGCTTGGCACCCATTCTTTTTGCAAGAAAGCAAGAAAGCATATTCAGTTCATCTGAGCCTGTGACAGAAATGAAAAGGTCAGCCTTCTGAACGCCCGCTTCTGTGAGAGTTTCGCAGTCGGTGGCATTTCCGCAAATACCGATAGCGTCATAGATATTGGTGATTTCGTTGATAATTTCGGGTGAATTGTCAAGGGCGGTTACATCATGTCCTTCCCCCACAAGGGTTGAAATTATGGCTGTTCCGATTTTACCGCAGCCTGAAACGATTATGTTCATTTTGATTACCTTTACTTTCTTAAATTTAGTAAATTACAGTGCAAGGTGATTGTACTCTATTTTGCACTATTTTGCAAGTGTTTTATAACAACAGCTTTTAAAACAGAAAAAAGGCACAAAAAAGCAGACAAGGAAACTTTCCTTGTCTGCACACTTTATTCAGTTTGTTCTGAAGAAGACTTTTGTTTTTCTTCAGCCTGTTTTTTTGCCTCAGCTTCAGCCTTCACCCTTGTTGGTGAGCGCCAGAGCTTGATTATGCCCTCATCATTCAGAAGCTTGAGCATGATGATGAGAAGCGGAGCGATGAACATACCGAGAAAGCCGAAAATTTTGAGGCCGAGATACAAGGCGAAGATTGTGACGATGGGCGAAAGGCCAAGCTGACCGGCAACGAGCTTCGGCTCAATAATCTGCCTGATAACGGTGATGACTGCATAAATGATGATAAGACCGATTGCCATGCCGTAATCACCGACAATGAGGCTGTAAACTGCCCAGGGGATAATGACAGTACCTGTGCCGAGCATGGGAACGATATCAACAATGGCAGTTACCACGGCGATTATTATGATATAGTTGGATTGGAAAATACCGATAAGGCTGAGAATTGTGAGACCGACAGACATTTCAATAAAGGTTATGAGCATAATGAGAAGATATGCCTTACCCATTTTTGAAAGTGAGGATTTGAGGAGAGCTTTGGCTCTTGAAAGGTCCTTCCTTTTTTCATCGGGGAATTGCAGAACAAAGAATTCCTTGACCTTGTCATATTCCGATGTCATGAAGCAGGTGGCAACAAGGGTGATTACAATGGCAATGAGAATTGAGGGTATTTCCTTTGCCGTGGTGATAACACCCGAAAGGGGAGCAGTTATCCATGAAATGCTGAATGAACCGCCGAGACCGTCCTTGACCTGATTTGCAAGCTCATTATTTGTGCCCGCAAGAAATTCTCTTATCTGGGTGAAAATTGTTGTTATGCTTTCCGAAACATTTTCGGAAATGAAATCGGGCAGGTTGCCGATGAATGCCATTACGGAATCCTCAACCATGTTAACGAGGGAATCAATATTCTGAAGCTGCAGAACAATGTAATCAATGAAGCTGCGGATTTCTTCAACTGCCCTTACCCCAACAAGAACGATGAGTGTGATGGCACCGAGAATGAGTCCGAATACACATATTGCCGAGGCAAAGCCACTTTTGAAAAAGGTTTTTTTCACGAGGAAATTTTTAGGCCTTTGAAGAAGCATTGCCACCACAAGGGAAAAGACAATGGGGAAGCATACACCAAGGGCATATTTCACCGCAAAAAGACCGAGAGCGATAAGAATTGCAAAATAAACAGTGTTAATTATAAATTTTCTTCTTTTTTCAACATCTGACAATTGTAACACCTCTCTTTTTCAGAAAAAACAAAGCAATATATTTGTATCATATTTATATTATACTACCCCATATTGAGGATAAAATCAATGTATTTAACAAAATTAAAAATTTTTTTTACAAATGCTTTTCTTAAAAAACAAAATGTGATATTATTAGTTTATATTTTTGTTTCGCCCTGTAATATAAAGGTGAAACGAAAGGGGCAGTGAAAAATGAATGTAGCCATTATGGGCTTCGGTGTGGTTGGTTCGGGCGTTGCCGAGCTTATCACAAAAAATAGTGACTCCATTATGAAAAACAGCAATGTTTCATTGAAGGTCACCCGTATTCTTGATATCAGAGATTTTCCCGGAAATCCCTTTGAAGGCCTCATGACAAAGAGCTTTGAGGATATCCTCAATGATGACACAATTGACATTGTGGTTGAAACAATGGGCGGCGTCAAGCCTGCATTTGATTTTGTTTCCTCTTGCCTTAAAAAGGGCAAGCATGTTGTGTCCTCAAACAAGGAGCTTGTTGCAACAAAGGGCTATGAGCTTTTGCAGCTTGCAAGGGAAAACAATGTGAATTTTCTTTTTGAAGCCTCCGTCGGCGGCGGTATTCCCATTATCAGACCCATCAGCCGTTGCCTTGCCGGAAATCAGATAAGTGAAATTGCCGGTATACTTAACGGCACATCTAACTTCATTCTGACTAAAATGATAGTAGACGGTATGAGCTTTGAACAAGCACTGAAATTGGCTCAGGATAAGGGATATGCCGAAAAAGACCCGACAGCAGATGTTGAGGGCTTTGATGCGCTCAGAAAAATCTGTATTCTCGCTTCTCTTGCCTTCGGCAACCATGTTTATCCCGACGGAATTTTCACCGAAGGTATTTCAAAAATTACCCTTGATGATGTTGCCTATGCCGAAAGCTGTGACAGTGTTATCAAGCTCATTGCAAAAACAAAGAAGCTTCAGAACGGTAAGATACTTGTTATGGTATCACCCTGTTTCATTAAGAATGACAGTATGCTTTCAGGCGTTAACGGTGTTTTCAATGCTTGCCTTGTAAGAGGCGATGCAACAGGTGATGTTCTCATGTACGGCAAGGGTGCCGGCAAGCTTGCAACTGCTTCAGCCGTTGTGGGCGATGTTATAGATTGCGCCGTGAACGATGATAAACGCAAGTTCTTCGGCTGGAATGAGCCCAAGGAAAATATGCTTGCGGATTATCTTGAAAGTGAAACTGCTCTTTATATCAGAGCTGAAAAGGCAGATAAAGAAAAAATCAACAGTGCCTTCGGCAATATAGACTTCCTCACAAGGGAAGGCGCTGCCGAAGATGAAATTGCCTTTATCACACCCGTGATGAAGGAAGGCGAGCTCAGAAATCTTTTGGACAGCATCGGTCTTAATGTGATTTCGTGCATCAGAGTTGCCGATTATTGATAAGGAGGAACACTATGGCACTTATAGTTCAGAAATTCGGAGGCTCATCTGTGGCTGACGCAGAAAGAGTAATGAATGTTGCCCGTATTATTACAGATACCTATAAAGACGGCAACGATGTGGTTGTTGTTGTTTCAGCCCAGGGTGACACAACAGATGACCTTATTGAAAAAGCACAGGAAATCAATCCTAACGCTTCAAAAAGAGAAATGGATATGCTTCTCACAGCAGGTGAGCAGATTTCAATTTCACTTCTTGCAATGGCAATTGAAAAGCTTGGCTATCCCGTAAGATCGCTTCTTGGCTGGCAGGCAGGCTTCAAAACAAATTCCGTTCACGGCTCTGCAAGAATTCATGAAGTCAAGGCAGAGAGAATCCAGAGAGAGCTTGACAGCAAAAAGATTGTTATTGTTGCCGGCTTCCAGGGCATCAACAAGTATGATGACCTCACAACTCTCGGCCGTGGCGGCTCAGACACAAGCGCAGTTGCAATTGCGGCAGCTCTTCATGCAGACCGCTGCCAGATTTTCACTGATGTTACAGGCGTTTTCACCGCAGACCCGAGAAAGGTTGAAAACACTCAGAAGCTTGCGGACATCACTTATGATGAAATGCTTGAATTCGCAACATTGGGCGCACAGGTTTTAAACAACCGTTCAGTTGAAATGGCAAAGAAATATAATGTAGAGCTTGAAGTCCTTTCCAGTCTTGTAAGGGAAAGCGGCACCATAGTCAGGGAGGTAGCAAATATGGAAAAAATGTTAATCAGAGGCGTAACTAAAGATACAGACGTTGCAAGAATTTCAGTTGTAGGCATGAAGGATATTCCGGGAAATGCATTCAAGATGTTCTCAAAGCTTGCTCAGAAGAATATCAACATTGATGTTATTCTTCAATCGGTCGGCCGTGACGGAACAAAGGATATTTCCTTCACCTGTCAGAAGGGCCTTGCAGATGATGCAGTGGCAATTCTCAATGATATCTTCGCAATGGAGGGCGCAGTTGTTTCATCAGACACAACCATTGCAAAGGTTTCAATCGTCGGTGCAGGTATGCAGAGCCATTCAGGCACAGCTTCAAAGATGTTCGGCGCACTTTATGAGGCAGGCATCAACATCAGCATGATTTCCACAAGCGAAATCACAATTTCTGTTCTTATCGATAAGGAGCTTGCCGACAAGGCAGTTGCTGCCGTTCACAAGGCATTCTTCGGTTAAAAGCAATCGGACACTCCCTTAAAAGGAGTGTCCGATTTTCTGAGAGGTGATAAACCAATGAAAAAAGAAAACAAGGGCATGATGAAAAAATGGTTCATACCCTATTTTATCCGTCACAAAAGGGTTATGATTATTGACCTTATCTGTGCGGGACTTACAACGGGCTGCGAGCTGGTTCTTCCCATGCTTGTCAGAGAAATGACATCAATTGCCACAACAGACCTTTCAAAGCTTACATTGGAGCTTGTGCTTTCAATGGCGGGCATTTACGCTGTTCTGAAGCTTATTGACATGGCGGCGGGCTACTATATGATTTATGTCGGCCACGGTATGGGCGTTAAAATCGAAAGGGATATGCGAGAGGATATGTTTTCACACCTTCTCACAACACCTTTTTCATACTTTGACAAAACCAAGGTCGGTCAGCTTATGTCACGCATAACAACAGACCTTTTTGATATTGCGGAATTTTCGCACCATTGCCCCGAGGAGTTTTTTATTGCGGGGCTCAAGATAACTGTCAGCTTTATTATTCTTGCCGGCATAAATCCCTTGCTGACAATTTCAACCTTCATCATTATTCCTCTGATTTTCTTCGGAACTGTTTATTTCAGAAGAAAAATGAGAAAGGCTTTTCAGGAAAGACGTATTATTGCAGGTGATGTCAACGCTCAGACCGAAACCACGCTTTTAGGTATCAGGGTTGTCAAATCCTTTGGCAATGAGGATATAGAAAGAGAAAAGTTCAACAAGGAAAGCCGTCATCTCAGTGAGGTTCAGACTGACTCCTACAGATATATGGCAAGGCTCAACTGTGTTGTAAGGCTTTTCGACGGCCTTATGTATATTATCATGATACTGCTTGGCGGATACTTCCTCATCACTGAAAAAATCACCGCCGCCGATATGACAGCATACCTTCTTTATATCGGTATGCTTATTGCGGCAATCAAAAGAATAGTTGAATTCACCGAGCAGTTTGAAAAAGGCGTTACGGGCGTTGAACGGTTCAAGGAAATTATGGAAATTGAGCCTGAGCCGGGTTACGGCAGCCGTGAAGAGCTGACATCGGTTGAGGGCAGAATAGATTTTCGTGATGTTACCTTCAGCTATGAGGAAGAAAAGGGCGATGTTTTAACACATATAAATCTCAGTGTGGAAAAAGGGGAGAACATCGCAATCGTGGGTCCCTCCGGCAGCGGCAAAACCACACTTTGCAGCCTGATTTCAAGGTTTTACGAGCTTAAATCGGGAAAAATTCTTCTTGACGGCAAGGATATATGTGACTTGAGCCTTGCGTCACTTCGTAATGCCATAGGTGTTGTTCAGCAGGATGTTTATCTTTTCTCGGGCTCGGTGCTTGAGAATATCCTTTACGGATGCCCCGCAAAAACAAAGGCTGATGCAATTGAAGCTGCAAAAAAAGCGGGTGCTCATGATTTCATAATGTCACTTCCTGACGGTTACGAAACCTATGTGGGTGAAAGAGGTGTTATGCTTTCCGGTGGTCAGAAGCAAAGAATCAGCATTGCAAGAGTTTTTGTCAAAAATCCGCCGGTGCTTGTGCTTGATGAAGCTACCTCAGCGCTGGATAATGAAAGTGAGCAGTATATCAAAAAATCTCTCTCCGAGCTGACAAAGGGAAGAACTACCTTCACAATTGCCCACCGCCTTTCAACGGTGAGAAATGCTTCAAGGATAATTGTTCTCACAGAAAAGGGTATTGAAGAGCAGGGTACACATGAGGAGCTTCTTTCAAGGGGCGGCTTTTATAAGAAGCTTTATGAGGGCGAAGAATAAAGCGGATTAAGAATGAATAAACAGGGCGCAGACGAGAAAATCTTCTTGTCTGCGCCTTTTTAGCAGCCTTTTTTTGCAGAGCCTTTATCTGAAAGCGATATAAACGTGCTTACCGTTCAGTTCATTGAGGTAAGTGGTGGCATTTGACGTGGAAACCGTTGAAACAGTGAAGCCTGTGGAGGTGATTGTAAGTGCCTTAAGGGTGTAGTTACCTATGCTTATGCCGAAATAACAACGGCTTGAGTTTTCGTCTGCCATATAGCTTGCAGCGTGGAAATTGTTTCTGAAAACAATAACAGCCTTTGGTCTGAAGCCGAGGGTTATGGTCTGGGTCAGGTCATTTCCCGTTCCCGTATAGGTGCCGATGACACAGGGCGAATTCAGAAAGGTTCTGTCTGCTGCCGAAACATGAGCGTCTGTATCGGAGGGGTGTGTGTTCAGGAAGGTACGGTCAGATGTTGAAACATGAATGCTGCTGTTTGAAGGATGGGTGTCAAGGAAGCTTCTGTCCGAGTCAGACACATGACCGTCGGTATCTGTCTTATGAGCATCAAGAAAGGTGCGGTCTTCTTCGGAAAGATGAATGCTTTCATTTGTGAGGTGCGATTTGCAGAACAGACCCGAAGCTGTTGCAAGGTCAGAGTTTCCTGAATTTTCTCCTGCACACAGCTCATATCGGAGGGTGAGGAAGCAGGAAATTTTGAATGCCTTCACTTCAGAATCATATTCCGTGTTACCTATTGAACAGGATACTACATTGGGCGCAAATTCATCACACAGATAATCCATAACAATTTCGGCAAAGCCGTGGGACATATAAGGAATTCTTCTTAAGGGTGCAAAGCAGTTGATCCGGATTGTGATTGTGTTATTCTCACAAAGCTCGGAGCTGTCATTTTCAAAAAAGGCGGATTTATTTTCTTCGGCGGCAACCGTGAAGTAGGTTGACTGGATGGGAATCGGGAGGCTTTTGTTGTCATAAGCCTTGATTGCCTTGCAAAATGCTTCAAGACCAAGGTCCTCATTTATGCAGCTTACTATCTTTTCAAGAATGGGATATGTTTCTGTCATGCTTTTAAGCCTCCTTACTCACAACTGCCCAGAAATAGAGGGGCTTTTCTTTATAATAAACCTTTTCGCAGTGGTCAACGCTGAAATTTGCTCCGTCAAACTGCAGAATATAGGTGTTTCCGTCAATCAGGTCAAGCTTAGCCTCAGGCGGTGCAATAAGAAGATATTTTCTCAGGCTGTCATAACCTATCTCAGTGGGAACACCACTGAGATAGATTTTGTTTTTATATCTGAGAGGCTGAAGGAATGCCTTGAAATATTCATAATCTCCGCCACCGATAAGTATCGACATTGTAAGCCCCATTTTTTCAAAAAGCTTTCTTGGTACTATATCAATTGCCACGGAAATAAAAACCTCCGTCCTTAAGAATCGGAGCTGCATTGGCAATTGCCTGATGCCTGAGCTCCTTTTCTGTGAGATACTGCTTCTGAGGGTTTTGGCTGATTGTCATGTCGCCGACCTTATAGCTTTCGTATTTATCCATTTCTGTAAGCCGTCTTACAAAAAAATAAAAGTGAGCAATTGCTGCTGCAGTTTCGGTGATAAGAGGATCATCCTCATCAGCCGTTTCCCTGAGCCGTTTAAGCACCCAATTGAGCCCGTCCTGACAGCAGGGAAGAAGCTGTTCCTCGGTGGCATCCTCAACATCTGAATAGCTGCTGAGAAGGGTGTATACATCATTAACTGAAATCATTGCCCGGCTTCCTTTCAGGCGATTTCCATAACCAGTGAAGCTTCCTTGAAGATCTTGGCAAAGCCTGCTGTTGCCGTTACGGAGGCTCTTTCAAGCTGACGGTCAATGAGCTTGTCAAATTCCGTTGTGATACCGCCGGTCTGAACCTTTTCAAGGGCAAAATTGCGGTCAAGGGCAATCATTGAGTTGTTCTGCATATGATCGCAACGGATGAGCTGAGCACCAAAGGGTGTGATAAGCTTGCCGGAGTAATCAAAATCAGAAGCAGAGGTTGAATTTTTGAATTCGCTGAGCCTGAGAAATTCAGCAAGAGCTGTGGGAGAAGCAAGAACGGTTGTCATCTTATAAGGATGAAGTGACATCCAGAGGTTTACGGCATCGTCATATGTAAGGCTGCTTTGAGCTGTAAGCACGGAAGCCTCATTGCCGTTGCCGTCACCGTTAATGAGAACATCAACGGCATCCTTAATCTGTGAACGGGCAATGGCTGCACCGATCTGCTTGAGAGCGATTGTGAAAATGTCAAGACGCTGGAAGCGGATTGCTTCATAAGAGGCTGTGAGCATTCTGCCTCTTTTGTGAAGGGGAATAAGGTTTTCCTGAGTTCTGATTTTTGTTTCGGGGATGAAGGTGCCTTCATTGACTATCATAAGCTCATCGTCACTTTTGTCAGTAACTGCGGCAAGAGCACGGTAATCGAGCCCCTCAATTGTGGTTGTTGCCGCAACGATAGATGAAAGAATATCGTTCTCCTCAATGCCCTGTTTAACAGCACGGGCAATGTATTCGGGGAAAAGTGCAGCAGAATCCGTTGTTCTGAAGAATTTTTCGATGGGATCGCTGTTCTGTCCGCTCACCTTAATGTCGAAACGCTTGAGCTGACGCTGGAATGCATCAAGACCTTCAAGTGAGGTGCCGATGTAATTTTCGCTGGGGTCAAGGCTTTCGAGGGCTTCGGTGAAGCTTTTTCCTGTGGTGTAAAGACCTTTTTCGAGTCTGATATTATCATAGCTTGTCATTATTTTAGTTCCTCCTTAAATAAGAATTTCTGCATAGCAGTTCACTGTGTCAACTGAAACAACAAGGTATTCCCTGCCGTTTGTGTCGTCAAGCTTAATGCCGCCGTTGCCGTCTGAAGAAAGCTTGTTGAAGCCCACGGTGGGTACCGTGCCGCTGTAAGAAGTTTTTGCACAGCCGTGAAGAATAACTGATGCATAATCGCCTCTTACAACTGAGCATACTCCGCAGAAGGCTTCACCGTCAGCGGGAATTGCTGCCACGGCGCCGTCTGAGATAATGACAGCATTGCCTTGTTCAAGCTCTCCGTTCTTTTTCAATGTGATTTCATTTGTTTCAAAGCCTGTGAAAACTGAATTCATAAAATATTTTCCTCCTTAAATTTTGAATGAAGTGTTGTTGTGTGTTTTTTCCTTCGGACTTACTGACCTGAGCTGAGGGGTCATGGGAAATTTCTCCTTTGCCTGAGCGTCGAGTCCGTTTCTGAGTTCCTTAAGCTCCTTTGCTGAAAGATTACCGCAAGAAGAGATGAAGCTTTTGAAGTTAACCTTCGGCATAAGAATAAGAGCGAGTCTCTCAATGTCCTCGATAAGATTACTCTTATAAATACGGGCATCCTCAGCAAGAGCTTCAAGCTGCGATACATAGCTTCTGATGCTCTTGATTTCAGCATCGGATAAAACTGTGTCTGCGGTCATGGATTTAATAATTTCAATGGGTGTTTCCAAAAAAATATCCTCCTTTTTGATGTACGATTTTGTAACGCCTGCATTCCTTTGGGCGGGAACGGCAACAAATGACCATTCATATGCGTCTGTAGGCTCATTGAGAACGGCATAACAAAGCTTACCGTTATAGCTTCTGCCCTTGATATGCTTACAGGAATGAGTCTTCATGTCACCTGAGCAAAGGCTGCAGGTGCTTTCATTCACGGAGCAGCTTATGCTCACTTCCTTTTTTATTCCGCCTTCAATTTCAGAAATGAGGCTGTTGTTTTCCTCGGTGCGGAGCATATATGCTCTTGCCTTGAGGGCTACATAGGCTTCACCAAGGGTGTTTTTCTTTGCGGGATCTGCTTCAAGGTAGGTGTGAAAAATTCTTGCCATCTGGTCCTTTGAGCGCATACTGTGATCCGAGATACCTGTTTTGCCGATGAAAAGTACACTGAGCTTTTTCAAAGCATCAACGGTAAACCGCTCAAAATCACGGTCAATCTCATTGTCGCAAAGGGTAACAGTGAAGCAGAAAACCTTTTCGGGGGTGAGCTTTACCGTGGAGTGTCTGTTGATAAGCTCCATTTCCTTTTCGGCTGAAAGCACATTATTCTGCATTTTTTTCACCTCCGATTTCACTCAGGATTTTTTCGCTCTGAGCATCGTAATATCTGCTTTTTGCAATTTCCGAAATGTCCTGAAGGGTCACGCTGTTCCATTCAATTGTGAAGTCCTCACAATAGCCGTTGAGTCTCAGCCATAAATCGCAGATTTTTCTTATGGTCGGAGTAACCTCACGGCGGTAGAAATCGATTTCACTTGTGAGAATATCTGCCTGCTGAAGGCTCATTCTTTCTGTTGTGGACCAACTGAGACCCAAAAGAAATGGCGGAATGCCTAATTTTGCAACAATCTGCTCAAGCATTTCTCTCACGGGAACCTCACTGTCAAGAATCTGATTGTCTGCGCCGATTGCCTTGATGGAAACATCACCTACACATACAAAGTCCTTCACACCGGATTTGTCACTCATGGTTTTGCTCCATTCTTCAGCAACAAGCATGGCTCTTTCTTTGGCATAAGCCTTGTCAACGGCATCGTTGCCCGGCTTGTAGTTAACGGCAAAGCGTACATTACCCAATCTTTCCCAATTGAGCCCCACAGTGTTGAAAATTTTCAGAAGAATATCACTCACAAAGGGCAGTCCTTTAAGCACAGAGGTGCCGTAAAGCTGTCCGGGCTCAGGATTCAGAACGGAAAAAAGCACTAATTCGGGGTAGGGTACATTCTCAAAGCTGCCAAAGCCGTTGTCGGCTTTAACCGTCACCTGAAGCGGCGATTCGTCTTGTGAAAGGCTTACGGCTTTAAGGTCTGCATTATAAAGACAGCAGATGCTCTTGCCGTCACAAAGCATTTCGCCCACGGCAGTGCCGTAAGTTAAAAGCTGCTCAAGAAAGGTGGAAAGAAATGCATCAATGCCCCGCCTTGTTGAGTTGACATTCACATTTTCAAGAAAGCTCATCAGCTCCTTTGTGGCTTTTGCGCTTTCACATTTCACTTCAAATGTACCCATCAGTCGGATGATTTTAAGAATTGCCGCATCGATGATGGGAATGGCTTCTCTGAGTGATTTGTAAAGGGACATATCAGCCGTGTTGCGTGGCAGGTAAGAGCTGAGTGAACAGAAGGGGTGGGTGTTTTTCCCTGTCTGCGGAACTGCCACTGCATTTTTTTCGGGAGCTGCTTTTTTGCGTTTTCCGATTGCCAAACTTATCTCCTTTCCGGGAAGGCTGACTTCCCATGTTTTTTAGTTTTGCCCTATCGTTTTGTCGCAATGGCGAAAAAGCTGTCGTCGGGCTGTGACAGAACGGTTGAAACGAAGTATCTTATTTCATCCATGGCATGGTCATTTTCTTTCTTTGGCACATCCTTGGTTGCGCCTTCATCCCAGCGATAAAGGGAGAATTCCTTTATGGTCGCTTTGCAGGTGGGTGAAATACGGATTCTGCCGTCTCTGAAGGCATCTTGCACCTTTCTTATGCCGTCGGTCACATCATTTTTTGCGGGTATCACCCTGAATTTTCCGTGTCGTCGGATACATTCGATGAAGGAAGCAGCAGACGGGTCAACTATAACTGCCTCGATTCTTTTGCCGTCTGCAAAGTGTTCAAGAGCTTCATAATATTCTTCATCGGTTTTCTGGCTTCCCTCGGCACGGGAGGAATAATAGTATTCGTCAAAGCGGTACCATGTGCTTCCCTGAAGTCCCCAGATACCCATTGAGGTTGGATTTACGGTGCCGTAGTCGCAGGAAATATAGTATTTGCCGAATTCATGGCAGGGAGGCTTTTCAGTATATTTCCCCTTCGCCGCATCGGGGTAAACAAGTCCGTCAACGGCGACCCAACGACCCATAACGAATCTTTCATAGAATGCTCCGCTGTAAAGATTTTCGTACCTTCGCATAACCTTTTTAGGCAGCGAGGGATTATCCTTCATGAGAAAATGAATATAAAGGCAATTCTTTTCTTCTGCCTTTTTAATCCATTCCTCATAAAACCAGTGCATCGGATTTTCAGGGTTACAGTTGAACCAGAAAGCAGAATTCGGCAGAGAACAGCGGGCAAGTGCCTGTTCAACAAATGAACGTGGCATCAATGCCACCTCATCAAGAAGAATGCCGCCGAGGGTCATGCCCTGAATGAGTGCGGCGGAGCTTTCGTCACGGCCGCCGAAAAGATAAAATCTGTTTGTTCTGTTTTTAAAGCTTATTTCAACCATGTTTTGGCTGAGCTTCTCCTTGCAATCAAAACCTAAAGAGAGCAGGGTGGGCAAAAGAAATGTTAAAATGTTTCTTTTAAGCGATGCAATGGTTTTGCCGCAAATTGCAAAGTTGGTGTCGTCAAAACGGTAAAATGCCCATGAAACAAAGGATAAGGACATACAGGTTGTTTTTCCGCTTCTCACTGCGCCGTCGCAAATCAGCCCGTCAAAGCTGCTGTAGGGCGAGCTGTCATGCCACCACGTCAGGGCGAGAAGCTGTTTTTTTGAAAAGCTTTTAAACTCACGGCTGCTCAATTTCATGCTCCCTTAAAGCTGAGGCGCCCTTTTCAATTGCGGAATAGAATGAATTTCCGTCATTTTCCGTTGCGGTGTTAAGGCTGTGAAGCTTTTCGAGTGCCTTCAGGCGGTCAAAAAACTTTACCTCAATGTCTCCGCCTTTTTTCTTTTTGATTTCAGCAATGTTGAAAAGGTCCATCTGCTCAATCTGTCCGATGTCAACATCATCAGAAAAAATAAGCTTGATTGCATCGGAAATGCAGCCGAAAGCCAATCTGTAATATCCTTCGGATATGTTTTTCTGTTCGCTCCTTCGCTGCTGAACATTCCGTTCAATCTCTTTTTTGATGCTTTCTTTTCTGAGAAGCTTCAGCCCGCTTTTTTCGGGAAAAACATAACCCGACTTGGCGGCAGCCTCCTTTGCACTTCGTCCGAGGCTGTAATAAGTGCAAAAAAGCTTTTCCTTTGATGATAATTCTGCCATTAAATTTCTCCTTTCTTTTTTTAGCCTCCCACTAATAGGGCGAAAAAAGGCTTTTGTTGCACCTTTTTTGCAACAAAAGGGAGTTTTGGGGGCAAAAATTTTTTAAAAGATTTAAAAATGAATTTTTTTTGAATTAAATATTGACAAGATTTAAAAAGCGATATATAATATGTATAAGTCTTGAGATACATATCTCAATTCAAATCTAAAAAGGAGGAACTTAGTAATGGACGTAAAGGAAATTCTCACAAAGTATTGGGAAGAAATCGTAGCTCTTATCGACAAGATCTATGCAGCTATTAAGGACGCTATCCTTGCAAACGAAGAAGACGCTGAATAATTTCTTCTGAACTGTTTTAAAATTTGAAATTTTAAAATTGTGAAGCCATCCCTTGGGATGGCTTCAAATTTTTTATGAAAAGGTCATTGAAGTGCTTGAAAAATTAAGCTTTTGATGTGTCGGTCAGTGATTCCTGTTAAGCTTCTTAAAAAGCTTCCCCCGAACGGGGAAAGTGAAAAATATGGAATTTATGAATATTTTTTTAAAAAACTATTGACATTGTTTTAATTATATAGTATTATGAAGTCAAGTTAAGGGACTTCCCTGAACTGAATTTATTTTATGGAGGACATTATAATGGACGTAAAGGAAATTCTTACTGAATATTGGGAAGAAATCGTAGCACTTATTGACAAGATTTATGCTGCAATCAAGAATTACATTCTTGAAAATGAAGAAGAATAATTGAATAATTAAAGAAGGTGCCGCATTTTTAATGCGGCACAGCTTTTTTTTACACCAACTTAAGAGATTGATTAAAAAATGAATTTTTTTTGAATTAACTATTGACATTGTTTAAAGTGTGTTATATAATAAAGGCAAGCTAAGGGGTTATCCCCCTGAGTTAATCTAATAAGGAGGACAAACACAATGGCAGATTGGATTAAGGAAAACTGGGCAGAAATCGTTGCTTTCTTTGATAAGATTTATGCAATCATTAAGGAAATCCTTGGTGAAGAAGAAGCTGATGACGAAGCTGCAGAAGCATAATTGCTTTTGAAACCTGTTTTAAAATTTGAAATTTTAAAATTGGGAGCCACCCTTTGGGTGGCTTCTTATTTTTTGCCAAATTTTCTCTAAGCTCTTTATTTTTATAATGATTTGGTATACAATAATATAAAAGAAAAAACTTACACCCGCTGAGTGTCAGTCGGGTGCAATGCTGCGTGCGGGAGGAAATTATGTCCGGATTTTCTGAGATTCTCAAAAATACAATAGAATACGAAAGTGTAAAAAATGCTGTTGAAAACGGCAGACTGCCTATGGGTGTAATCGGCCTTTCACAGATTCACAAGGCTCATTATATTTCCTCTCTTTGTGAGCATACGGAAAATCCTGCCCTTGTAGTTTGCCATGACGAAGGCACTGCGGCAAAGCTTTGCGATGATCTGAATGCACTTTCCGGTGGGGCTTATCTTTATCCGGCAAGGGATTTTTCATTCCGTTCGGCAGATAACAAGTCACATGAATTCGAACAGAAAAGAATAGGTGTTCTTTCGCATATACTTGACGGTGAATGCAGATATGTGCTTTGCAGTATTGAAGGCGCAATGCAGCTTACACTTCCCGATTATGAGCTGAAAAAAAGAACATTGAAAATTTCCGTCGGTGATGAAAAATCCACTCATGAAATTGTGAATATCCTTATTTCTGCCGGCTATGTCAGAACGGAACAGGTTGAAGGTGTGGGACAGTTTTCACTTCGTGGAGGAATACTTGATATTTTTCCGCCGAGCGGAAGTCAGCCTTGCAGAATTGAATTCTGGGGTGACAGCGTTGATGCTATTTCATTTTTTGATACGGAAACTCAGCGCAGAACCGAAAATCTAAAATCTATCCGGATAACTCCTGCAACAGAGGTGCTTTTCGATTCCCTTGAAGTGATGAAGGAAAAGCTTGAAGACTTTGTTGCCACAGTAAAGGGCAAGGGCTCAGTCAAGGCGAAGCAGAAAATCAGCGAGGATATAGACTCTTTACAGCATTTTATTCATGTCGGTGCGCCGGATAAATATCTTTCTCTTGCCTATGATGAGCTTCATACAATTTTTGATTATATGAAGGACGGATTGCTTTTCGTTTGTGAAAGTGCTTCCGTAAAGCAGAGGTATAATTCATCTTCACAGCTTTTGATTGAGGATATAAGAGCAATGTTTGAAGAGGGTATCCTTACAAAGGGTATTGACAGATTTATTCTTTCCTGGACAGAGATACTTCATCTTTATGAGGAGCAAAGAGCAATTTTTATTGATAACCTTGCAAGGGGCTCCTTCGATATTCCCGTTAAGGAGCTTGTGAGTGTCAACGCCCGTCAGCTTTCACGCTGGGACGGTACTCTTTCCTATCTGATGGAGGATTTGTCACCGGCTTTGAAGCAAGGGTACACGGCAGTAATAATGGCGGGTACGGAAAAAAGCGCAAAGGAATTGGCATATGACCTGGAAACAGAGGAAATCAAGGCACACTATTTTCCTGTTGTACCTGCTCAGTTCCCTGAAAGCACTGTTTCGGTAATCAGTGGTACGGTGTCATCGGGCTTTGAATATGCCGGCAGTAAATTTATACTTTTTTCCTATGGAAAGCAAGGCTCTGCACAAAAGAGTAAGCCTAAAAAGAAATTTAAAACAGGCAGAGGGCTTACCGCTCTTGAAGAAATCAGCAGAGGCGATTATGTTGTCCATGCCGTTCACGGTATCGGTATTTTTGACGGTGTAAAAACGATGACCGTCGGCGGAAAAATCAAGGACTTCATCAAGTTGAATTTCCGTGGCGCCGATGTGCTTTATATCCCTGTTACACAGCTTGATCTGATTGCCAAATATATTTCGCCTAAGGATACGGATAAGCCGATAAAGCTTAACAGGTTAGGCTCTGATGAATGGAAAAAAACTCAGTCAAGGGTCAGAGCTGCCGTGAAGGATATGGCAAAGGAGCTGACAGAGCTTTATTCAAAACGTCTGAATACGCAGGGCTATGCCTTTTCACCGGATATTGATATGCAGAACGATTTTGAACGCCGCTTTGAATTTGAAGAAACAGAAGACCAGATAGAAGCGGTGAATGAAATCAAGCGTGATATGGAAAGACACAGTCCCATGGACCGACTTCTTTGCGGCGATGTGGGCTTCGGCAAAACAGAGGTAGCCTTGCGTGCTGCCTTCAAGTGTATTGCTGACGGCAAGCAATGTGCAATTCTTGTTCCCACAACAATTCTTGCTTTTCAGCATTATCAGACAATTAAAAAGCGATTTGACGGCTTCCCTGTTGAAATTGAAATGCTGTCACGCTTCAGAACACAGACCGAGAGGACAAAAATAAAGCAGCGCCTTAAGCGGGGCAGTATTGATATCATTGTCGGCACTCACTCCATTATTGCAAAAAGTGTGGAGTTCAAGGATCTGGGACTTCTGATTGTTGACGAGGAGCAGCGCTTTGGCGTTGCACAAAAGGAAAAGCTGAAGGAAAAATTTCCGCTTGTTGATGTGCTGACTCTTTCGGCAACTCCCATACCGAGAACTCTTAACATGGCAATGACGGGAATCAGAGATATGTCCGTGCTTGAAATGGCACCCGTGGGAAGGCATCCGGTGCAGACTTATGTTGTGGCACATGAGATGGAAATTCTTGCTGAGGCTATGGAAAGAGAGCTTCGCCGTGGCGGACAGGTTTACTATCTTCATAACCGTGTGGACAGTATAGAATCGAGAGTAGCGCAGATAAAAAAATACCTGCCCGATGCAAGAATCGGTATCGGCCACGGCAAAATGAATGAGGAGCAGCTCAGCGAGGTGTGGCGTCAGCTTCTTGAAAATGAAATTGATATTCTTGTTTGCACAACTATTATTGAAACCGGTGTTGATGTGCCTAATGTGAATACACTTATTATAGAAGAGGCGGACAAAATGGGCCTTGCCCAGCTTCATCAGATAAGAGGACGAGTCGGAAGAAGCGGAAGACGAGCTTTTGCTTACTTCACTTATAACAAAAACCGTGAGCTTTCAGAGGTTGCACAAAGAAGACTTTCTGCAATCCGTGAGTTTACGGAATTCGGCTCAGGCTTCAGAATTGCTATGCGTGATCTTGAAATCAGAGGTGCAGGCAATGTGCTCGGCGCACAGCAGCACGGTCACATGGAAGCGGTGGGATATGATATGTATCTCAAAATTCTTTCTGAAACTATTGATGAAGAAAAAACAGGTACTCCCACAGAAGAAAAGAATGAATGTCTTATTGATATCTCAATTGATGCTCATATTCCCGAAAGCTATATCGACTCTGTTAAAAACCGTATAGGAATGTATAAGCGAATTGCGGAAATACAGACGGGTGAAGACGCAATGGATGTTATGGATGAATTTATTGACCGTTTCGGTGAGCCGCCTGCATCAGTCAAGGGACTTATAGATGTTGCACTTCTGCGTTCCAATGCGGCAAAGCTCGGAATTTATGAAATCAAGCAGCAGAACGGTATGATTCTTGCTTTTGTCAACGAGCTTAAAGCGGAATTTGTTTCGGCAATAGGGCACAAGCTCAGAGGCAGGGCAATGATAAGTGCGGCGAAGAGCTCGCCATATATCTCTGTAAAGCTTCAAGGCAAACCGCCTGTTGAGGTTATCAAAGAACTGATAAAAACCTTAAATGAAAAAGAATAAGTAAAGTTCTTTTGATTCTTTTCTTTCAAGAAAAGAATACCTTGTGGCGAGCAAAATCAAGAAGCAATTGAAGTTCTGCAAAAACGCATAAATAAGTATAAAACTATTGTAAAATAAAAATTCCACAGGGCAACACTTCGTAAGGAGGTTAAGCCCTGTGGAGTTTTTTATTCACTTATAGACTCTTTAATTGTTAAAGAAAGCTTTCTTATGCCTGTTCCCAACAGAACAAAAATCAAATGAAAGCCGGCAAGAGCAGGAGTGTAAAGAAAAAGCACATCGGTGTTGCCGCTAAAATAGGGGAGAAAAACAGACGGCACAAATATCAGCACAACAACGAAGGTGAAAAGCAGCTTTGTCTTTATTTTAAGAGAAGTTAATCCTAAAATCAGAGAATCGAGCATTGTTCCAATGAAAATTAAGAAAACAACCCCCATAACATCTGTGGGACCTGCCGTGAGCGGTGTGACATAAAACAGAATAAATAAAACAAGGCAAAAAAGTGAGCAAATCATTTTTTTCAGTCCTCCGATCTTTTTTTCTGTATGAACTATGGTTTCAACAATGAGCTGTTCTGCCTTTTCCTTGATTTCTTCTTCAACAATTCTTTCTCCCATTAAAAGCTCGTTTACCGAAACATCAAGAGCTTTTGAAATAGGAATGAGAAGAGAAATTTCAGGAATACCTCTTCCCGTTTCCCAACGGGAGACAGCCTTGTCAGTACAATTCAGCTTTTCAGCAAGCTCCTTTTGTGTAAGATTTTTTTCTTTTCTCAGTTCTTTAATAAAACCGCCAATTTTTTGAGCGTTCATAAAATCACCTCTTTACACTCACATTTTATACTGAAAAGTGTTTAAAAAGCAACCTATGGAGCATAGAGTTACAAAAAAACAGGCAGAATCGAACAATAGATTCTGCCTGTTTTGTAAATTCAGTGAGTGCGATGTACCCTTTGAAACTCAGGTACAACTCAATTCTGCATTTAATCAACAATTACCGTACCGTCTTTTTTAACTTGCAGGGTCATTCCGTCTTTTACATAATCAAGGAATTCCTGACCGAGGTTGTCAACGGTTGTGATTGTATCGTCAGTCCAAACATCGGCAAGGATAACGCCTGCTGCTGCAAGGGAGTCGATAGGCTCTGAGAAAAGCATTGCTCTCGGCTGAATGTTGAGAGCGGTTGCTGTGTAAATTACCATACCGCCTGTTGTTGAGCCGATAGTTTTGGGAAGACAAAGTCCCTTACCGGTAATATTTTTGCCGAAAAGGTCAGCGTTATTCTGGTCTGAAACGATGGTTTCCTTCTTTCTTGCAAGGGCACTCTTCTGGAATGATGCAAGAGTATTGAAGCCGCCATGTGAAACTACTGCTTCAACGGTACATTCGCCTGCAATTACGGGGCGACCTTTAAATTCCTTACTCATTTATATACCTCCCTTAACTGCGATGGCGCAGATTTCATCATCGGTGTAATATCTTGATGTTGTATATGTACGAAGCTTGTTTGAGTTTGTCAGAACATTCTTCTTTCCGCAAAGGGGATTGTTCATATACATAAGAGGACAGATGCTTGTAAGGTTAATGCCCATTGCAATGAGCTTGTTGTATACGGCGCCGTCATTCTGTTTGAACTTCTGAAGCACATCGGGGGCGGTGGTTATAATTGTTGTCATACCTACCTTGCTCTTGCCCTGCTTTTTAAGCTCTGCGTCAAATCTTTCTGCCCACTCGTGAATCTGAGCATATGTCAGATGAGGACAGCCGATGAAGCAACGGTCAGGCTTACCGTTGGGGTCCTTCCACATAACGGGATAAGAAGCCTTGACTCTTTCAAGCTCTGCATCGTCAATAACATAAACCTGTGCATCCTCATTGATGATTTTGTCACCCATTTCAACAGCTTCAGGGGTAAGATTTTCAACATGGTAAAGACCTACTGCGCCGTTTGATGCAGTTGCAGCGCCCATATCCTTAAGATATGACTTGGTTTTATCGTCAAGCTCTGTACCGATGAATTTGTCAAGACCCTTGATGTAGGGTACATCCTCCATAACCTTAAGACCGATTGCAGAACCGAGCACCTGTGCTTCCGGCTTCTTTGTGGTTTTAACTTCAATAATCCACTTTGCTTTTCTTCCCTCGTCTGTGAGAAGATCAAATTCGGGAACCTTGCCCAAAATCATACCGAAAAGCTCAATAATGCCGGAGTTACGGTTACATCTTGCACCGATAACGCTGTTGGCGTAAACAACGGCTGAGGATTCTGCCCATGAAAGGATATCACCCTTTTTAGGTGTGTTGCCCACTTCGTCAAGATAGCAGGTGCAGGTAAAGGCATTTTTATCCTTGAGACCAAGCTCACGAAGCTGCTTTTCATACATTTCCTGCTTGCCGTAAAGAATTTTTGAGAAGATAAGCTTTTCAATAGGGTTGCATTTTACATTGGGATAGTCAATGGGGCGGGGGTCAACGGTGAAGGGCATTTCTGTTTTAAGGCCTGCATCGATAAGCTCCTGTGTGATATTGAAAACAGGGCTGAGAACGGAAATACCGAAGCTTGTAACAACATGTCCCGGAGCAGTAACCTTAACAAAGCGCTTTGCACCGAAGGTATCGCCGTAAAGAATAAGGGTTTTGATAACCTTTGCCATAGTTTCACCCTTGGCGCCATTAAGTATGGCTTCTTCTTCCGGGGTGAGGATCATTTTATAATCCATAGGAAATTTCTCCTTTTCAATAATTATTTATAAATGCTAAGTATTACAGGTTGAGCGCACAGTTATAGCCTGACTTTGTTGCTTCAAAGACCTTACCTGCCTTGAAGGAGTCACCAATGTTGTAAACTTCAATTGTGGGACAGGCTGCCTGAATGTCAAGGAAGAGCTTTTCAGAGGGTCTTCCGCCTGCTGCCATAACAACAAGGTCTGCTTCAAGCACTTCTTCCTTCATATCCTCTTTGATTTTGGGAGCAAGAGGATTGAGCACGTTTTCGGGAAGAATCGGATTCCAGGTAAGATAGGGATCGGGAACTGACTTGTGAGTATTTCTCAATACCTTTACACCGCCGTCTGTGAATGAAAGAAGTCTTGTACAGTTGAGAAGCTTGATGTTTGCGTCATACATATACTTAAGAAGATAGCCACGGTTAGCTGTACAGGTATGGTTCATCATATACTCTGCCATTTCAACAACAGTAACATCCTTGCCGTATTCCTTGTTAAGCATAAATGCAGTTTCGCAGCCTGTAACACCGCCGCCGATAACAACGACCTTCTTTGCATCTTTAGCCTTTTCGGGGTTTTCAAGAATGTCAACGGCCTGAATCCAGTTAACCTTGTCATATCCGTCAACGGGAATGGTTACATCGGCAGTACCTGCAGCAACAACAACCTTGTCAAAGCCTCTTTCCTTAATAAGCTCGGGTGTTGCTTCTGTGCCAAGCTCAACCTTGAGACCGTAGTCCTTCTTGGCTCTTTCAACTCTGCCGCCGAGCCACTCAACATAGTTCTTGATGTCAAATTTGATTTTCGGTGCTGAGCCGGGATTAAGTCGTCCTGCAAGGCGGTCGCTCTTTTCGATAATGGTTACATCATGACCTCTCTGAGCCGCAGTGACTGCACATTCGATGCCGCCGGGGCCTGCACCGATAACTGCAACCTTGAGGGCTTTTTCTGCCTTCGGGGGAACTGCGGGATAAATTTCTTCAAAGGCAGTTCTGGGATTGACTGCACATTGGGGATGTCCGCCTTCAACAAATTCGTTGAGACAGCCTTCCTGACAACCGATACAGGGGAGAATTTCATCAACTCTGCCTGTTCTTGCCTTGTTGGGCCACTCAGCATCTGCAAGAAGGGGACGGCCAAGCATAACCATATCACACTTTTCTTCTCTGAGTGCTCTTTCGGCAAGGTCGGGATAGCCTAACTTACCAACGCCGACAACGGGAACGGGTAATCCCTGATTTGAAAGGATCTTTTCCTTTTCAAAGAAGTCCTTGACAATTTTTGCAACATCAAGGAAGCAACCGGGAGGCATTGATCCGGGGGGATGGGGAAGCCACCAGTTATCGTAGCAGCCAAGGTCAACGTCGAACATATCAACACCGGCTCTTACAAGGTTCTTCATATAATCAAGGGTCATTTCAATTGTTCTGCCGTTTCTGAACTTCTTGAGAGATGAAACAGAATTCATTTTGTCGCCGTAGGTTTCATTGAGAGCAAGTGAAAGGTCAATACGGTACATAATGGGGAAGTTCTTTCCGCAACGTTCACGGATATATTCGATTGTCTTGATGCCGAATGCCTGCCAATCCTTGAAGGGGCCCATAATACGGCGGTTGAATGCCGGGTTGGTGAGCTGCTCCATAAGATAGCCTTCATGACCGTGAAGATAAACACCGTCGATGTTCATTGCTTTTGCGTCAGCGGCACACTGACCGATATTTTTGATGATTTTGTTGAGCTTCATCGCACTCATGGGTACGCAGGGCACCTGAGGCATATACCAGCTGGGATTCATGGAAGCAGACTGAGGAAGCTTCATTGAGTTAACAAGGCACTGAGGATTACCCACACGGCCAAGACCGGGAGTTACCTGAATGAAGATTCTTGCACCGTAGGAATGTACATTTGCAGAAAGGTCACGCCAGCCTGCAAAGCAGGTACGGCTTCTGTCAAGACGGGGAAAGTATGTAAGCTTATCAAGCTCTGTGATTGTGTGGTCAAGACCGTGAGAAACAGGAACAAGACCTGTTGTGATAAGACCTACGCCGCCTTTTGCACGCTCTGTAAAATAGGCAATCATCTTCTCATTGGGGCGACCTGTTTCGTCGCACATGGAAATGTTACCCATAGGGGCCATGACGATTCTGTTTTTAACAGTCATTTTGTTAATCTGAATGGGGGAGAAGAGACTTTCGTAAGGATAAAGCTCCTGAGTCATTTTGCCATCTTTGACGGTTTGCTCATCATCGAACCAATGACCGTAAAAGTCCATCAACTCCTGAATTTTGGGGTCTTTTTTCAATTGTGTTTCCTCCTTTTTGCCTCTTTTATGCTTAAAAGAGACTTTAGTTCAATAAAATATTATACTCTTTTTATATATATTCGTCAACAAGATTGAAATATTTTGGTCATATTTATATCGAATTTTGTCATGTGTTTTTTGATATGACAGCCTGAGTGAGTTCTTTGGCAGGAGATACACAACAAAAAAGACCCTTGCCAAAGCAAGAGTCTTCTTTATGCTGCTTACAACTGATTATTCTTCAATATCAAAAGCCTTAAGAAGGAAGTTGATAAAACCATCGAAAATTCTGGTAAGTGCAAGATATACGTCTTCAATTACGCTCCAATCCATGATAGAACTCCTTTCGATAATTATGCTTCTGCAGTTGTGTCGTCGATGTTGGGATAATCATCGGGCGGCCACTTTTCAGTTGCTCCGAAGATATACATGAGCCACTGCATTACTCTGTCCATGAACCAAAGAAATTCATCCCAAACTTCTCTAAATCCGCTCCAATCCATAATGTATCTCCTTTCGAAAATAGTAGATTCATCGTTTATGGGGACACTTATCCCCTTATTGTTCAAAAGTATTGTACTACTTAATTCACCTCTTGTCAACGATTTTTTTTCAAAAAGTTCATCTTTGTTAAATTTGTACATAAAGCGACACTTTTTATGTTATAAGTATTAAAAGATAAAAAAGACAATAATCTTTTTAGGAATAAAAAAATATATATCTGCTTTGCTTCGTTATCTGAAAAACAATATATTGTGTTTTTTGCAGCTTATTTGCACAAATAGAAAAAATGCACAATAAAAATTCAAGGTAAAACTGTGTAAATTGTCCTTTGAAACAGGGTCTTGTTAAATGGTATAATATATCATAGAGAAAAAGCAAAGCGAGGTATCTTTATGGCTGAGGTTTTTGATGTCGGCTCTGCCGTTGTGTATGATGTTTACGGAGTCTGCAGGGTTCAGGAAATTAAAATGATGTCCTTTTCCCGTGACAAGATAAAAGAAAAATATTATGTTCTGGCACCGCTCAACAGTGCCATTTCAACCTATTATGTGCCGGTGAACGGTGAAAAGCTTAACAAAAAGCTGCGCAGACCCTTCACTGTGGAACAGATACACAGTCTGCTTGACAAGGTCAAGGATTGTGATTACGGCTGGATTGATAACCGTCAGCTTCGTGCCGATTCCTATCATCAGATTTTGCATGAGGGTGTAACCTCTGAGCTTCTGGCTCTTATCAGATGTCTTTTTGAAAGAAAGCAGGAGCTTTCGGAAAAGGGTAAAAATCTTTCATCAACAGACGAGGGCGTTTTGTCCTCTGCCGAAAAGCTTATAAATGAGGAGTTTGCATTTTCGTTGGGTATTGAAAGCGGTGAAGTCAGCTCCTATATCAAGGAATACTTTGAAAAGAAAAACTGAATTTATCCGAAGGGCTGTTAAAACACAGGTTTTAGCAGCTTTTTTTCTGTTTTTTATTTGTTTTAATGGTGAAAATAGCAGAAATTATTTGTGAAAATTTTATCTTGTAACAGTGTTTGCCCATATAGTATAATATAAGTACAGAAAGAACACAGCTCAGGCAAAAGGAGGAGAATTTATGAAGAAAAAGGTTATCACCGTCAGCCGTCAGTTCGGCTCCGGGGGAAGAAGCATAGGCAAAGAAATTGCAAAAAGATTAGGCTATGACTACTATGATGCAGAGCTTGTTGAAAAGGTTGCAAAGGAAACGGGCTTTGATCCCTCGTATATTGCCGACGCAGGTGAGTATGCTCCGGGAAAAAGTATGCTTTCTTATGCATTTTCCTCTGCAGCGCCTCATGGTGCGGGCAGTCCGATGAGCGCATCCGATTATCTCTGGTCAACCCAGAGCAGAATCATTGCTGAACTTGCTGAAAAAGGCAACTGTGTGATTGTGGGAAGGTGTGCCGATTATATTCTGCGGGAAAGAGAGGATTGCCTGAATATTTTCATTCATGCTTCAAAGGAATACAGGGCAGAAAGAATTGTTGAGCTTTACGGTGAAACGGATAAGGCAACCGTGAAGCGCCTTGATGAAAAGGACGGAAAACGAAGGGTGAATTATAAATACTTCACCGGCAGAGAATGGGGCAGCACAGAAAATTACCACATTTCTCTTGACAGCGGAGCAATCGGCCATGATGAATGTGTGGATATAGTCTGCCGTATTGTTGAAAATTAAAAATCAAAGCTCTGTCCGTAAAATCTGCGACAGAGCAGACTATAGCAAAAAAACAGGAACCCCGACAGGGTTCCTGTTTATGCTTGAAAATCGGAATTATTCAGCGGCTGTTGTTTCTTCGTCCTCTGCCTGCGGGAAGAGTTCCTTGAAGAAGTTCATGATGATTTCGAGAACGCCTCTGATTGTGTCGAGTACTTTCTGTAATGCTTCCATAGTTGCACCTCCTAAGTTAATCGGATTTACTTCCGTGAATTTATAATATCAAATATTAACTGAATTGTCAAGCGTTAAAGGTATGATAATAAAATATAATAATTCGACAAAATTTATATCACAATCGGGAATTTGTGGTCCTGTGAAAAAGGCGTATTTTTTCTTCAGGCGGGCTCATTCCGATGAGCATAATTCTGCTTGACCATAACGGTTTAATGCTATACAATAATATATGGAGTTGATTTTAAATGATTGGAAAAGATGTAAAGCCGGTTGAATATTCCCGTAAAATTGATTTTTTCAACAGTCTCACTCATGCTGTGGGAGCTGTTCTGTCCGTGGTGGGGCTGATTATGCTCACACTCAGGGCTGAGGGAACGAGATATGTTATCTCTGCCGTGGTATACGGTGCTGCTCTTGTTTCGGTTTATACCATATCCACGGTTTATCATGCACTTTCGCAGGGAGAAAGCAAAAGGCGGATGAGAATGGTTGACCATGCCACTGTTCCCTTTCTCATTGCGGGCACGGCGACACCGTGTGCCCTTATTTCTCTTTATGAGGTAAAGCCTGTTCTCGGTATATTGGTTTTTTCTTTGGGGTGGCTATGCGCTTTTTTCGGATTTTTTTCAAAGCTGTTCTTTTTTGAAAAACTGAAGGCTGTCACCATGGCAGTATATATGGTAAGCGGATTTATTATGCTTTGCAGTGTTATTCCCGTTCATGACCGGATAAACATGGGTGCATTTTCTTATCTCGTTTACGGATGTGTGTTTTATGTAATCGGTGCAATTCTTTGCGGACTCGGGGTGAAGCGGCCGTGGCTTCATGTGGTGTTTCATGTGTTTGTTCTTTTGGGCAGTGCATTCCACTTTTATGTGATTTACAGCTTCGTTATAAAATAATGAAAAGATATCGCTTTACATTTACTTTTTAAAGTGATATACTTGCCTGTGCTTGCGTCTTGCAAGGCGAAAAAATTGCAAAGGCGTGTGAAATCGGATATTAGAGACATATCGTGTTCAAAAATAAAGGAGATGGGAAAATTGAAAAATTTCTACTTAAAACCGAAGCTTTTTTCTGTGATGAAAAGCTATTCAAAGCAGCAATTCGGCAAGGATCTTGTTGCCGGTGTGATTGTTGCAATTATAGCTCTGCCCTTGTCAATAGCCCTGGCTCTTGCTTCAGGTGTTGAGCCTGCCTGCGGTATTTATACTGCAATTGCAGCGGGCTTTGCCGTATCCTTTTTCGGCGGCAGCAGAATTCAGATTGCCGGACCTACGGCGGCTTTTGCATCAATTGTTGCGGGCATTGTGGCAACTCAGGGTATGGACGGTCTTTTTATTGCAACTATCATTGCGGGTATTCTGCTCATTCTTATGGGCGTTTTCAGATTCGGCTCGCTCATTAAGTTTATCCCGCACACAATTACAACGGGCTTTACCTCCGGTATTGCCGTGACTATTCTTGTGGGTCAGATAAAGGATTTCCTCGGTCTTACATATGCCGAAGGAGTAAAGCCGATTGAAACAATTGAAAAAATTGAAGCCAACATCGAAGCCATAAGCACCTTTTCATGGCAAGCTCTTGTGGTGGGAGCGGTATGCCTTGCTATTCTGATTATTTATCCGAGATTTGAAAAGAAGCTGCCGCCTTCACTGATTGCCGTCGTTGTGGGAGCTCTTATGGTGGCATTTATTCCCGGCTTTGATGAGGGCGTTTTCACAATTCAGGATCTTTATACAATACCCTCAGGACTTCCGAAGGTGGATTTTGCCGGCATGGATTTCAGCTTTGAAAAGATATCGGCAGTTTTACCCGATGCCTTCACCATTGCAATTCTGGCGGCCATTGAGTCCCTTCTTTCCTGTGTTGTTGCCGACAGCATGGTTAATTCACGCCATAACTCAAATGCAGAGCTTGTGGGTCAGGGTATCGGAAACATTGCATCTGTACTGTTTGGCGGTATTCCTGCAACGGGTGCCATTGCCAGAACGGCTGCAAATGCAAAAAACGGCGGCAGAACGCCTGTTGCCGGTATGGTTCATGCGGTTGTGCTTCTGCTTGTGCTTTTGTTCCTCATGCCTTATGCAGGACTTATTCCCATGCCTGCAATTGCAGCGATTCTGTTTATGGTTGCATATAATATGAGTGAGTGGAAGAAGTTTGTCCGCATTGTTAAAACTGCACCCAAGAGTGATATTCTCATTCTCGTTACCACCTTTGCTCTCACAATACTTTTTGACCTTGTTATTGCAATTGCGGTGGGCATGGTTCTTGCAGCAATGCTGTTTATGAAGCGTATGAGCGATGAGACCTCGGTTAACGGCTGGAAATATATTGATCCGGAAACTGATGAGGACAGTATCGACCTTAAAGCAGTGCCGAAGGATGTCAGAGTTTATGAAATCAGCGGACCGTTGTTTTTCGGTGCGGCAGATAAAATTCCTGCCATTATTCTTAAGGACTATACCCGGTGTCTTATTCTGAGAATGAGGGCAGTGCCTTCACTTGATGCCACGGCAATGAATGCACTTGAGGTGCTTCTGGAAAAATGTCAGAAGCAGAATGTACGGTTGATTTTATCCCATGTTAATGAACAGCCGCTGCAGGCAATGAAAAAATCAGGCTTCTTCGATGCCGTGGGAGAAGAAAACTTCTGCGCCCACATTGATGAGGCATTGAAAAAAGCAGAGAAATAATATTTGTTGAAAGAGGTGACAGAATGCCCTTACAAATAATCAGGCAGGACATCACAAAAATGCGGGTTGACGCCATAGTCAATCCGTCGAACACACTTCTTTATCCCACCGGAGGAACAGATCTTGTAATTCATACTGCGGCGGGCTCCGGACTTTTAAAAGCATGCGAAAAGCTTGGCGGTTGTCCCGTAGGCTCAGCAAAAATCACACCCGGATTCAGATTGCCCTGCAGGTATGTTATCCACACGGCAGGTCCTGTCTGGTATGAGGAAGAAGAACCTGAAAGGCTGCTCATTTCCTGCTATAACGAATGTCTTAAGCTTGCAAAGGAAAACAAATGCGAAAGCATTGCGTTTCCCTTGATTTCATCGGGACTCTACGGATATCCGAAGGATCAGGTTCTGAAGGTCGCAATGAACACCATAAGCACATTTCTTTTTGATAATGAAATGACGGTTTATCTTGTGGTGTTTGATAAAAAGGCTTATGAACTCAGCGAAAAGCTCTTTTCAGGTATCGAGTCCTACATCGACGATAATTATGTGCTGCGCTATTCCGATAATTACAGGGAAACTACATATATACTCGGAAAAAGACAAGGGAATGCAATTGATTGCTGCGGCAGTGGTGAATTTCAAAACACTATGCCCATGCCGTGCAAGGCTGCCGCTCCCGTTGACAAAAAAAGTCTTGATGATTTTATCAGGCTTGATGAATCCTTTGCTTTGAAGCTTATGAAGCTTATCGATGCAAAGGGCATGAATGATGTTGAGTGCTATAAAAGAGCCAATGTCAGCAAACAGACATGGCATAAGCTGATGACAAACAAGAAGTATAAGCCGAACAAGAAAACGGCTGTTTCCTTTGCCATTGCCCTTGAACTGAGCCTTGAGGAAACACAAAATCTGCTTGCTTCTGTCGGCTTTGTTCTTTCAGACAGCAGCCTTTCTGATGTCATTATCAAATACTGTCTTGAAAATGAAATTTATGATGTTTTTGAAATTGACTCGGCTCTTTTCAAGTACGATCAGGAAACACTTTTTTCCACAATTTAAAAGTCAATTGCAGATTGACCAAATGAAAAAATAAAAAAGCTATACTATGGTTGTAAGGTTGCAAAACACCTTGCAGCCATAATTTTTTTGCAGGAGGTATACACTATGACAGGTGCAATTATCGGCGATATCGTCGGCTCGAGATTTGAATTCAATAATCATAAATCAAAGGAATTTGATTTGTTCACTTCAAAATGCTTTTTCACAGATGATACGGTTATGACCTTAGCAGTTGCAAAGGCGCTTTGCGGGTATGACAAAATCACGGACTGCGAGAAATTCAAGAAAACTCTCATCAGATGTATGCATGAGGTCGGTATTCATTATCCTTATTGTGGCTACGGAGGAAGATTCCGCAGATGGATAATGAACAAGAATACAGAGCCTTATAACAGCTTCGGAAACGGTTCGGCAATGAGAGTTTCACCGGTGGCATGGTATGCTGAAAGCCTTGAGGAAGCAGAAAAGCTCGCCAAAGCAACAGCCGAGGTAACCCACAATCATCCGGAGGGCATAAAGGGTGCTGTCAGTGTTACGGGGGCAATTTTCCTTGCAAGAACAGGTCACACAATGGATGAAATCAAGAGATACGCTTCAAGGTTTTATACAATCGATTTTACTCTTGATGAAATCAGAGACGCCTACGGATTTTACGAAACCTGTCAGCAGTCCGTTCCTCAGGCATTTGAGGCATTCTTTGAATCAACGGACTTTGAAGATGCCGTAAGAAATGCAGTATCCATCGGCGGTGACAGCGATACCATAGCTGCAATAACCGGCTCAATTGCAGAAGCTTTTTACGGTATCAGTGACGGGCTTAAGAAAAGGGCAGTGTCCTGTCTGGACGAAAGACTGTTTAATATCTATATTGATTTTATAAACAAAACGGAGGTAAATTAACATGAAAAACAACATTACAGAATTGGTATTCATCCTTGACAAAAGCGGCTCAATGGCAGGTCTTGAGAGTGATACTATCGGCGGATTTAATGCAATGCTTGAAAAGCAGAAGAAGGTAGACGGTGAATGCTTTGTTTCAACGGTACTTTTCAGCAATTACAGTGAAGTGCTTCACGACAGAAAAAAGCTCACCGATATTTCTCCTTTGAGCGACAGAGATTATCAGGTGGGCGGTTGCACGGCTCTTATTGATGCTCTCGGCGGAGCAATCCGTCACATCGGTAATATTCACAAATATGCAAGGCCTGAGGATGTGCCTGAGCATACAATGTTCATTATCACCACTGACGGTATGGAAAATGCGAGTCAGCGATATACAAGTGATGATGTCAAAAAAATGATAGAGCGACAAAAAGAAAAATACGGCTGGGAGTTCCTTTTCATTGGAGCCAATATCGATGCTGTTGAAACTGCAAAGCATTATGGTATTGACGAGGACAGAGCAGTTAATTACAACGCCGATGCCGAGGGAACGGGAATACTTTACGAGTCGGTGGCGCAAGCTGTTTGCTGTGTAAGAAAGCAGGCGCCGATCGGTAACAATTGGCGTGAGAAAATCGATGAGGACTACAGAAAAAGAGGTAAGAAATAATAAAAACAAAGTGACTGATTATATCATAAAGCCATAAATCAAACGAGGTTATTGTGCTTTTATAATGTCAAGCAAAATCATAATTAACTCTGATTTTGAAAGTGAAGCCGCCTGATTGCTCAGGCGGCTTGCGGCTTATTCAAAGTATTCGGAAACATCAGTCTTATTGTTGTACTGTTTTCTTACGTGAACAACAACAGAGCCATCCTCCTGCTCAACAGTATCAAGAATCTGATATCTGGTCTTTGCACGTTCGAGAGTCGCTTTGTAATGCTCGATTTCTTCTTTGTTGATTGTAAGCGCACGATCTTTGCTATAGCCCATTTCGGGCTTCTGTGCGAAAACCAAGGTCTGAAGAATACAGGCAGCTTTAACACGCTTCACAGTAACACCTCCTTTTTGGCACAATACATTACGGCAGAAATATTAGACCTATAATGCAGAGAGGTGTTCGAGCGAAACTTTGAGTTGATGCCACGGCTGCCGTCGAAGCATCGGCTGAAAGCACTCCCTTGGTAGCTTGCTACAATAATAATTATAGCATGAAATTCCGAAAAAAATCACGCAAAAAACTTTGATTTTTTTTAATTCTATGCTATAATATACAAAAATAAATATGGCTTATGAACGACACACGTTGCACCCTTTGGTGCGTAAATCTGATTACGGTACAAAGGATTTACAGGTGTGTCTTTTTTATGCCCAAAAGGAGATTTATTATGCCGAGAAATCAATTTCAAAGAATGGTATTTGCATTCATTACCGTTGTAATTACAGTTCACGCTTATGTCTTTTTCAGTCTGTATGTTATCCACGGTGGGATGTTCAAGGAGCTTACCGGAGAAGCAGGGGTGCTTGCCGCCATCAACAAAATGGGCGGTGTGCCTGTGTTTGGTATTCCTGTTCCGATTTGGGCGGTTGTTCTGATTGAGTTTGCATTAGCCTTTACTCTTGAAAACCTTTTAGGTTCGCCGCTTTCCTTCAGGCTCGCCTGCAAAAACTTTGATCCTCGCACGACTCATCCCGTTCTTTTTGAAACGGCGATTATCTGTGCAACCGTGGGTATTATGTGTCCTGCGATGAGCTTTATTGCTGCTTTCCTTTATTATAATTATGGGGCAGGATTTAATATGTGGACTCTGCTTGCCGATTGGCTCAAGCTCGTTTGCTTTAACTTTCCTTTTGCATTCTTTACGCAGCTTTTCTTCATTCAGCCTGCGGTAAGAACAATCTTCAAGTTTTTGTTTGCAAAAGATATTAAAAGCCGTGAAAAAAGTACAGAGGAAGCAACGGCTGAAGCATAAATAAAAACATTTTAACATATTGATTTTAATCAGAAAAGGGAAGATCAGGCAAATGATGTTGCTGAATCTTCTCTTTCTTTTTTGTTCCGCTGATACGATACACCTTGTCGGTTGTTGGCATCTGTGAAACTTCACTTGAAAAATGAGGGTATGCTGAAATGCACAACGCTGAATTTAACTATGGAATTTTGAACATGAAAAAGCACCCTTAAGGTGCTTAAGTCAACCGGTATGTTGTTTTGGGGTATAATAAAAACCGCCCAGGGTGGACGGTTAAAGGTTATATGTTTTTCAGCCTTTCTATTTCAGCGTTTAAAATTTTATCGCACTCTTCCGGTGTTTTATCAAGTATTTTATATGTTTCGTTATCATCTTCAACATACTTGTCATATTCTATATTATAACTCATACCTCATACCTCTTGAATTCAAAATCATATATTTCAGACAATTCATTAAATTCTTTATCTTCATCAGTAATTTTACTATAAATTCTATGCCTTCTCTACACTGTTCTGAATCACACATATTAAAAAATAAACGATTATTGTTATCCGTTATGTAATCGGCTGCGCCGAAGAGGTCTGTATAGTCCTCGGTTGTGCAGCCTTTCACAAAGATATGACAAACTCTCTTGTCATTCTCTGTGGTAATAAAAATTCTCTCAACAACGGTTGAGATTA
>JAFUQS010000033.1 GCA_017472225.1 Clostridia bacterium
GGCGCTTCGTAGTTTGTTGTTGAAGGCGTACTAACGGTATATTATAAAAATAAAAAGCCGTGTCTACAAAAAAGCGTGCTTTTGCTTACTTTTATCACAACCGATAAAAGTAAGTGCCCAAGCGGCATGAGCGTACGGAGTTGGAGGAATAAATAAAGCCTTGCCATTCAGCACTACGGTACATAAAAGCGAAGTTAAATACACTTTAAGTGGATACAGCCAAGAATCATCAGTCCCGAAGCTCTGTTTTCTGACAATAAAAATCGGCTGTAAAAACCTGAGTTTTTACAGCCTGATTGTTTATTTTGTAAGCTCGTATGTATCCTGAGCAATGAGAAGCTCTTCGTCGGTAGGGATAACAAGAAGCTTGAGAGCGGAATCTTCTGTTGAAATTTCGATTTCCTTGCCTCTTACTGAGTTTGCTTCTTCGTTGATTGCAGTACCCATGAAGCCGAGCTTTTCAGCAACTGCAGTGCGATAATGAGGATTGTTTTCACCGATACCGCCGGTGAATACAACTGCGTCAACACCGCCCATTGCAGCAGCGAAGCCGCCGATATACTTTGTGAGCTGGTGGCAAAGCATTGCTTCAACAAGCTGAGCTCTCTTGTCGCCATTCTTGGAACGGCCTTCGATTGTTCTGTTGTCGCTTGTTGCTGTGCCGGGAATTTCATTCCAATTTTCGTCATATTCGGCAGTAAGACCGAGCATACCTGACTTTTTGTTGAGAATTGTGTCAACTTCCTTTGCTGTGAGGTTTTCTCTTTCGCAAAGAACAGCAATGATTGCGGGGTCAATTGAGCCTGAGCGTGTACCCATCATAATGCCTTCAAGAGGAGTGAGACCCATTGTTGTGTCAAAGCACTTGCCGCCCTTGATTGCGGAAATTGATGAGCCGTTACCGAGATGGCAGGTTACAACCTTAAGCTCGTCTGCATTATACTTGCCGGGATACTTCTTCATAAGGAAATCAGTTGTTCTTGCAGAAACATATCTGTGGCTTGTACCGTGGAAGCCGTAACGTCTGATACCGTGCTGAAGATAATACTTATAGGGAAGGGCATACATATATGCATAGTCGGGAATTGTCTGATGGAAGGCTGTGTCAAAAACTGCAACCTGAGGAATACCCTTCATGATTTCTTCGCAAACTTCAATACCCATAAGGTTTGCAGGGTTGTGAAGAGGACCGAGGGGGATGCACTTTCTGATAGCTTCCTTAACATCTTCTGTTACAACGACCGAGCCGCTGAATTCTTCACCACCGTGAAGAACTCTGTGACCTACTGCGGAAATATCGTTCATTGATTCAAGAACACCGTTTTCCTTATCGGTGAGTGTTTCAAGAAGAATGGTGATTGCGTCATGATGGTCTTTTGCTTCAACTGACTTTTTATCAAGAACCTTAACTTCTTCGCCGTTCTTATCAATCTTGTGTGTGAATGTGCAGGCTGTTCCTATCTGCTCAAAAATACCTTTTGCAAGAACCTTTGCTTCAGGCATTTCAAAAACCTGATATTTAAGTGATGAAGAACCTGCATTGATGATTAACTCTTTGAAACTCATTTTTTGCACCTCTCAAAATAATTTTTTCCTTCTTGCGTGCCCGAAAAGCCGCATTAACTTAATAAGTATATCATACTGTAATAAATATTTCAAGAGAAATTTATGCTTGCTTAACCGATTGTAAATTTGTTTATTGACAACGCATAAAGTTATATCGTATAATCGATTGTAAGAAAGTCAAGGTGAGTGTTTTTATGAAAATCTGTCCGATATGCGGAAGAGAAAATAATGAAGAACAGACCCTTTGTGAATGTGGCTTCAATTTCCAGGGCACAAGCCATATCCCCGGAAAAAAGGAAGAAGAAACACGGAATATAGTCCGTGTGAAAAAGCCGAAAAAGAACGGCAGAATGAAAATCGTCCTTGCCGTGCTTCTCACTGTCATCATTGCCGTTGGCGGTGTGCTTTTCGGGATTTATCAACTGAAAACAATGAAATGGCATGAAGGCATTGACCCTGTTATTTACCTTTCCGACGGCAATATTATGCTTTCGGACACGGCAAGACCCAAGGCAGACCCGATTTATCTTGCGAAGCTTGCAGGCAACGAGGAAAATGCCGCAATTTATCAGACCTGTTTTATAAGCAAGGACAAAAAGAGTCTTGTTTTCTGCAACGGCTTTGAAGAAATCGACGAATATTTCACCGTCGCTTATGATGTTTATTATTACAGCCTTGAAGCTCTTTCTGAGCCACCCCTTCTCATTGCAGAGGATGTTCTGAGCTTTCATGTGAACGAAGGCTTTGATATTCTGACCTATGAAAAAGCAAAGGACAACACCCTGTCACTTTATCAGAGCGACTTTGCAAAAAATGAAGAACTGATATGTGAAAGCTTTTTCTCTTACAGCCTTTCCTCTGACGGCAAAACACTCTTTTATGCCACAGAGGATAATGAGCTTTATTTCAAGCAGAAGGATGCTTCTGCATTGCTGCTCAGCAAAAAGGCTTATCCGGTCTCAGTATCAGACAGCTTCAGCGAAATCATATACTGCACCGATAAGGGTGAGCTTATCAAAGAAGTCCCCGACGGTGAAAAAACGCTTATTGCAGAAAATGTTGACAAATCATTCTATAAAGGCATTATAAGTGATGCCGGCTTCAGAAACGGCAAGGGCTTTTATGCCACCAAAACAAAAAGCTATACTCTTTCGGATATATTTGTTGACGATATGCTTGAAAAGGATAAGAAAACGGATTCCGGAGATGAGGATTATGAAAACAAGCTTATCCGTGACAAAATCCGTTCCGCAATTGCCGAAGCAGAAGGAGAGCTCAGTGAAATAACCCTCAGAAGCCTTTATTGGTACGACGGTGAAAAATCCCACCTTATTGCGGAAAATGTGGACTATTTCAGCAACTTATCCGAGCCTGTGAATTATGGCAGCGTCAACTGTGCCCTGATTTACACAATCTGCCCCTCAGAAAAGGAGCTTACAATTAAAATGAGTGAAGCATACACGGAAAGCCTGTCTTTTTTAAGTCCGGAAGATATTATGGCGAAAAAAGAAGCTTCCCCTGTATACCTTGCATTTGAAAACACCTTCAACGAAAAGCTCCCCTTCACCTGCGAAGAAATTTACAGTTATGTTTACCATGAAAATGAGGAAAAGATAACAATCTGCATAACCGAAGAAAACAGCGAGGATAAATACTATTCCGCCGATATCAGAAACGGCACGGTTTCCGGATTCACACCTGTCACAGAGGATACCTCTGACTATGCTTCATCCGACGGGCAGACCGACCTCAACGGTATAGAGTATGTTTATTACAACATTCCCGGATTGCCGAAGGCAGTGTTTAACGAATTCAATTATGACTTCTCCGTGTCGGAGTAATAACAGCTCCCACCCCTTAAAAGAAAAATATCTTCTTTGTTATTTACTTTTTTTCGTTATTGGATTATAATTATATGAAAGACAGCTTCCAGAAGGAGGAAATATGTAAAATGGCTATATGTGAAAAATGCAAAAGAGAATTTGAAGGCGACAGCAGTATCTGTCCCGTATGTCAGGAGCAGAGCGAAAAGCTTGAAGACAGAAAGCTGAGCCCAAAAAGATTTATTCTGATTTTCTGTGACTTTGCACTTATTGCAATCTGTCTTCTTGTGTTCCTTGTTCCCACCTTTACCGACGAAAGCAGAAACCTTTCGGGCAAATTTGAGCTTAATGCCTATGTTCAGGATAACATACTTTACTGCAAAAATCTTGGCGATGAAAAAAGTGAGCCCGTTGTGCTTTATGAAGGAATTTCAGGTGAATACGGAGTTTCAACAGTTTGTGATGAAACAACCTACAGTGCCGACGGAACTGTTATATATTTCCCGACAGCCTTGCCTGAAAATGCACTGAGCTATACGCTTTGCTGTTATGACTTCAAAACAAACGGCCCCGTGAAGGAAATTGCAAAGAATGTATGTGAATATACCGTAAGCGCTGACGGACTCAGGGTGTTCTATCTTGAAAATGACAGCAGTGACCTTTATGTAAATGACGGTACTCAGAGCACAAGGCTTGCAGAAAATGTGTTCACATATGAAGCATCAGACGACGGAGCAAAGCTTGTTTACACCGATAACGAAAATAAGCTTTACCTTAAAAACGGTGAGAATGATGCCGTGCTTCTCAGTGAAAACGGCAGTGTTGAGCAAATCACAAACAATTTCAGTGCCGTCTGCTTCACCCACAGCGACAAGGAAATGAGCAAGCTCTCCCTGAAGAAGGCTGACTTTGAAGGCAAAATCACCGACATTGCAGAAAACATCCAATCGGAGCCCATGGTTTATCCGTCAGGTGAGGTATATTACTGCACACTCAATGAAGAAGCTGAGTCGCTTTATTACTATAACGGCATTGAAAGTCAGCTTGTTGAAAAGGGTGTTCACGCTGAAAGCATCGCTTATGCCGGCAACACTGCTTCAACCGTTTATACCCTCGGTGATAAGGTTTTCCATGCAACGGGCGCTTCGGAAAAAATAGACCTCGGCAGCAGTGAGCAGTTATTCAACTGTTCCCTCAGCGGCAACGGAACTCATGTGTATTTCACATCGGGAGCCGAAAAGCTTACGGACATTTATGAAATCCGCCTTGCAGAAGGCACAGAACCTAAGCTCATTTCCGAAAAGGCAGAAGCCTCCTCCTATGTAATCGGCTCAGACAACAGAGTTCTTTATTACAAGGAAAACGGCGAAAAGAAGGATATTTATATCGGTGAAACAAAGGTTGCCGAAAAAATTGATGAAGCATACTTCTCACAGGACCTTGCCGCAGGTGTCATTGTCAGCTTTGACAATAGCGGTGAAAAGGCAGCAATCAGTATTTACATAAACGGTGAGGTTACACTCGCCGCAGAAAATGTTGATTCCTATGAATGTGACCTTGAAAACGGTCTCACGGTTTATTACACAAATGCCGAAGGCTGCTTCAGATACACCTCTGACGGCAAAACAACACTCATTGCCTCAGGAAAAGCTGAATTTATACTTTAAGAAAAGAGAGCTGTAAAAAACGCAGGTTTTTTGCAGCTCCTTTTTACCTTATCTTTGAAAAAGTGAACAAAGAATACTATAATATTTCTACATCATGAAAAAATCTTTTTTCTCCGTCGGAATAATAATAGGATTGTAATTATGTATAATGTATGGTAGCCGTAATATTATTTTACGGCTGTCTGTTTACATGACTAAAAAAACGGAAGGAACATATAATGAAAAATCGCATCTGGAACCCTGAAATGGAGTGCATGAGCCGTAAAGATCTTGAGGCTCTGCAGCTTTCAAGACTGAAGGCTCTTGTTGATTACTGCGACAAAAATGTCAGGTTTTATCACGAACGCTTTGAAAAGCACGGCATAACTGCCGAAAAAATCAAGTGCCTTTCAGATATTCAGTACATACCCTACACAACAAAGGATGACCTTCGTGACAATTACCCCTTCGGTCTTCTGAGCGTGCCTCAGAAAAAGATTGTCCGTGTTCATGCTTCCTCAGGCACAACGGGTAACCCTACTGTTGTTGCCTACACAAAAGAAGACCTTGATAATTGGTCAGAACAGGTTGCAAGGCTTGTTTACGCAGCCGGCGCAACAGATGAAAGCATTGTGCAAATCTGCTTCGGCTACGGAATGTTCACAGGGGCTCTCGGTCTTCATTACGGCCTTGAAAAAATCGGGGCAACCGTAATTCCCACATCCTCGGGCAACACGGAAAAGCAGCTTAAATTCATGCGTGATTTCGGCACGGACACCATTGTTGCCACCCCATCATATTGCCTTTATCTTGCAGAAAGTGCAAGGGAAAAGGGCATTGAATTCCCCATGGACCAATATAAACTAAAGCTCGGTCTTCTCGGCAGTGAGGGCTGCACCCCCGAAATGCGTGCCCGGATTGAGGAACGCTGGGGCAACAACTTTTTCTGCACCGATAATTACGGCATGAGCGAGCTGAACGGCCCCGGTATGTCAGGCGAATGTCGTGAACGGGCAGGGCTTCACATCAATGAGGACCACTTTCTTTGCGAAATCATCGATTCAAAAACAGGCGATGTGCTCCCCGAAGGCTCAACGGGCGAGCTTGTTGTCACCAACCTCACAAAGCGTGGCCTTCCCGTTTTAAGATACAGAACCAAGGATATCACCAACATCAACTATGAAAAATGTGAATGTGGAAGAACAAGCGCAAGAATGTCAAAAATCATCGGCAGAAGCGATGATATGCTCAAAATCCGTGGTGTTAATGTTTTTCCATCCCAGGTTGAAGCTGCTCTTATCGGCGTGACCTCAATCAGCCCTCATTATCAGCTTGTTGTCCGCCGTGAAGGCTTTGCAGACACGCTTGAGGTTCGTGTTGAGCTTATTGATGCCTCGCTTCTTGAAAGATACGGTGAGCTGGAAAAGCTGCGCAAAACAATTCACGATAAAATTAAAGCTATTCTCGGCATTGAAATCAAGGTAAGCCTTGTTGAGCCGAAATCAATTGAACGCTTCACGGGCAAGGCTCAGAGAGTTGTTGACCTGAGAAGCAAATAACCACAAATTAAAATCAAGGAGATAAAAAGCTATGAAAAAAGCTCTTATTCTCGGCAATGAAGCCGTTGCAAGAGGTCTGTGGGAGGCGGGAGTCAATGTGGTTTCCTCATATCCCGGTACACCCAGCACAGAAATTACGGAATTTGTTTCAAAATATGACGATATTTATTCGGAATGGGCTCCCAACGAAAAGGTAGCCTTTGAGGTGGCATTCGGAGCCGCAACCGGCGGTGCAAGAAGCTTTTGCGCCATGAAGCATGTCGGTCTCAATGTTGCGGCTGACCCCCTTTACACTGCCTCATACATAGGTGTGAACGGCGGCATGGTCTGTGCCGTTGCAGATGACCCGGGAATGCATTCATCACAGAATGAGCAGGATTCCCGCCACCATGCAATTGCATCAAAAACTCCCATGCTTGAGCCTTCGGATTCAGCCGAATGCTGTGCATTTGCAAAAATCGCCTTTGACCTTTCCGAACGCTTCAACACACCCTTCCTTCTTCGCCTTTCAACAAGGGTTTCCCATGCAAGAAGCCTTGTTGAGCTTTGCGACCGTAAGGAAATCGGCGTGAAGGAATACAAAAAGGATGTTATGAAAAATGTTATGATGCCCGCCATGGCAAGAGGTGCCCATGTGAGAGTTGAGGAAAGACTTCTTGCACTCACCGACTTTGCAGACGGTGAAGCCGTTTTGGCGGGAATCAACACAGTTGAATATAACGAAAAGAAAATCGGAATCATCGCCGCAGGTACATCCTTTGTTTATGCCCGTGAGGCACTCGGCACCAAGGCAAGCTACCTGAAGCTCGGCATGGTGAATCCCCTTCCCGTAAAGCTTATCAAGGATTTTGCAAAAGAGGTTGATGAGGTTATTGTTGTTGAAGAGCTTGACGACATCATTGAAACTCATTGCATAAAGCTCGGCATCAAGGTTAAGGGCAAGGAGCTTTTCTCCCGCCTTGGTGAATTTTCACAGGCAACAGTGAAGGCGGCTCTCACAAATGAAAAGGCTGACTTTGTTTCGTTTGATGAGGATATACCCGCCCGTCCTCCCGTGCTTTGTGCCGGCTGTCCTCACAGAGGTCTTTATTATGCCCTCAAGGGTATGGGACTTTATGTAAGCGGTGACATCGGCTGCTACACTCTCGGCGCTCAGGCTCCCCTTTCAATGATGGATTCCTGTGTATGCATGGGCGCTTCCGTCAGCGGTCTTCACGGCTTCAATGTTGCAAGAGGCAGTGAGCAGGCAAAAAAGAGCGTTGCCGTTATCGGTGACTCAACCTTTATTCACTCAGGCATCACAGGTCTTATTGACATTGCATATAACAAGGGCTTTTCAACCGTCATCGTGCTTGACAACTCAATCACAGGCATGACAGGTCACCAGAACAACCCCGCCAACGGACTCACCATCAAGGGTGACCCGACAGTTTCAGTAAATCTTGAGGCTCTTGCAAGGGCAGTAGGCTTCAACAATGTGCGTGTTGTTGACCCCTTTGATATTGAAGTTACAAAAGCCACGGTGAAGGAGGAGCTTGCAAAAGAGGAGCCCTCACTCATCATTTCAAGAAGACCCTGTGCCCTTCTTAAAACCGTCAGACATTCAGCCCCCGTGGTTGTTGATGAAGAAAAATGTATCGGCTGCAAGGCTTGTCTTAATGTCGGCTGCCCTGCACTTTCACAAACAAAGCGTGAAAGCGGCAAATATCTTGCCGTTATCGATAAAACCCAATGTGTAGGCTGCGGTGTTTGTGCCTCAGCTTGTAAATTCGATGCTATCGGGAAAGGAGAATAATACTTATGAGCGTTAAAAATATTCTTATTGTAGGCGTCGGCGGTCAGGGTACTCTCCTTGCCTCAAAGCTTATGGGTAAATGCTTCGTTGAGGAAGGCTATGATGTCAAGGTCAGCGAGGTTCACGGAATGAGTCAGCGTGGCGGCAGCGTTGTTACCTATGTCCGCTACGGTGAAAAGGTTTATTCCCCCGTTATCGAAAAAGGCGAAGCCGATATCATCATCTCCTTTGAGCAGCTTGAAAGCGCACGATGGCTTCCTTACCTCAAAAAAGGCGGCGTTCTCATTTCAAGCACACAGCGTATCGACCCCATGCCCGTAATTATGGGTAAGGCGGCATATCCGGAAAATATTCTTGCAAAAATCAGGGAAAAGGATGTTAAGCTTGTTGAGCTTGATGCACTTGACCTTGCCCTTTCGGCAGGCACAGCGAAATGTGCCAACATCGTTCTTCTCGGTGCGGCAGTCCGTTTCCTCGGCATTGACAAGGATATGTGGATTGACATTATCAGGTCAACAGTGCCGCCGAAGACAGTTGAAACAAATCTCAAAGCTTTCGAGCTTGGATATATGGCTTAAGAAAACAAAAAGAAAGGATTGATTTAAATGTCAATTTTCAAACCTGAAATTGAATGTGCTTCAAGAGACTATCTTCATGCGCTTCAATCGGCAAGACTCATTAAAATGGTTAAAAACGCTTATGAAAATGTACCCTTCTACAGGCAGAAGTTTGACGAAATCGGACTGAAGCCTGAGGATATTCATTCAATTGACGACATCACAAAGCTCCCCTTCACTGTTAAAACAGACCTTCGTGACAACTACCCCTTCGGTCTTTTTGCAGTTGACAAGGGTGACCTGGTCCGTATTCACGCTTCCTCAGGCACAACAGGTAAGCCCACCGTTGTAGGCTACACAAAGCATGACATTGATGTGTGGGCTGACGGTGCTGCAAGAGCAATCTGTGCCGCAGGCGGAACAAAGGATGACACCATTCACGTTTCCTACGGCTACGGTCTTTTCACAGGCGGTCTCGGTCTTCATTACGGCGCCGAATACATGGGTGCAACAGCCCTTCCCGCTTCATCCGGCAACACCAAAAGGCAGATTCAGATGCTTCAGGACTTCGGCTCTGACATTATCTGCTGCACTCCTTCATATGCCATGTTCATCGGTGAAACAGTCCGTGACATGGGCATTGACCCGAAAAGCTTAAAGGTTCGTGCCGGTATTTTCGGTGCAGAGCCATGGACAGATGAAATGAGAAAGGAAATTGAGCGTCTTCTTGACATCAAGGCTTATGACATTTACGGACTTTCCGAAATTGCAGGCCCCGGTGTTTCCTATGACTGTGAATGTCAGAACGGTATGCATGTGTGTGAAGACTATTTCTATCCCGAAATCATTGACCCCGATACCCTTGAGGTTCTTCCCGACGGTGAATACGGTGAGCTTGTTTTCACCTGTATAGGAAAAGAGGCACTTCCCCTTGTCAGATACCGCACAAGAGATATCTGCGCCCTCACAAGAGAAACCTGTCCCTGCGGAAGAACAACAGTGAGAATGACAAAGCCCAAGGGCAGAAGCGACGATATGCTTATTATCCGTGGCGTAAATGTGTTCCCCTCACAGGTTGAGCACGTTCTTCTTTCACTCAACATGGCACCCAACTATCTTATCCTTGTTGACCGCAAGAACAACCTTGACACAATGGAGGTTCAGGTTGAAATGACTCCCGAAATGTTCTCTGACACCGTTAAGGGCATGGAAAACGAGGAAAAGCGGATTGAAGCCGCACTTCAGTCAACACTTAACATCTTTGCAAAAGTACGCCTTATGGCTCCCGGTACCCTTCCCCGTTCAGAGGGCAAGGCAAAAAGAGTAATCGATAACCGTGTATTTTAAAAGAACAGACCGAAAGGAGAAGACATTATGATTATCAAACAGCTTTCAATCTTCGTAGAAAACAAAAAAGGCAGACTTGCCGAAATCACTGAAATCATTTCAAAGGCAGATGCCAACATCAGAGCCCTTTCAATTGCAGACACCACCGATTTCGGTATTCTTCGTCTTATCGTTGACAGACCCGATGAGGCTGCTGCAGCTCTCAAAAGCTCCGGTATCACCGTATCCGTCACAAATGTTATTGCCATCGGCATTGATGACACACCTGGTGCCTTCTCGGTTCCCATGCGTATTCTTTCCGAGGCTGACATTGATGTTGAATATATGTATGCCTTCATCACAAGAAAAAGCGAAAAGGCTTATGTTATTCTTCGTGTTGCAGATAATGATGCTGCCGCAAAGGTACTCCTTGACAAGGGTGTTGAGCTTCTTGATGAAGAAGGCTTCCACAAAATGATGTAAGAAGTCTCTCAGGATGACAATTTATGAAGAAGATTATAATCGATAAAAATAATATGTTTCCCGACCCCTTCATGGGGTGGGGAACAAGCCTTTGTTGGTGGGCTCACCGGATTGGCGGAAGCGAAAAGCTCACCAATGAGGCGGCACAGCTCTTTTTCGGAGACGATGGACTTCGCCTTAACATTATGAGATACAACATCGGCGGCGGAGACGACCCGACTCACAACCACATTCAAAGAACCGATTCCGACATTCCCGGTTGGCTGAAAAAAGACGAAAAGGGCAATTTATACTATGACTATACTGCAGATGAATGTCAGCTTAGAACACTGAAAAAAGCATATAGGGCGGCAGGTAAGGACGCTTATGTTGAAGCTTTTTCCAATTCCCCGCCATATTTCATGACCGTCAGCGGCTGCTCCTCAGGCAGTAAAAACGCCATAGCAAACAACCTCAAAAAAAGCTGTATTACGGATTTTGCAGAATATCTTGCTCATGTTTCAAAATACATAAACGATGAGCTCGGAATAAAAATTAAAAGTCTTGCGGCAATGAATGAGCCTTACACAAATTATTGGAAGGCGTATTCTCCGAAGCAAGAGGGCTGCCACGTTTCACCGGGCGCAATGCAAAGCCGACTTCTCATTGCTGTATGCGAAGCGATGAAAAAAGCAGGACTTTCCGAGGTTGACATCACTGCAAGTGATGAAACCAACACCTCACTTCAACTGATTGCCTGCAAAAGACTTTCAGATGAAGCCCTGGCTGTTGTTGACAGAATCAGCACTCATACCTACAGCAAGGCTACACCCCGTATTTCTGAATTTGCAAGAAAAAAGGGTAAGCCCCTGTGGATGACAGAAACCGATTGGAGCTCTGTCAGCGGTGAAAATTCAGGTGAAATGGGTCCTGCATTGTGGCTGAGCCAAAAAATCATTGAGGACCTCAATACACTGAAGCCCTCTGCATGGGTAATCTGGCAGATTGTTGCCGCATATATTTCACAGCATGAATTCAAAGGCAGACGGGATATGCCCTGCCTTCCTGACCTTAATGAGGGCTATTGGGGCACAGCCTTTGCAGACATGGACAAAGAGGAAATCTATCTTACACAGAAATACTATGCTTTCGGACAATTTTCCCGCTTTATCCGCCCAGAAATGACCTTAATTAAAGTTGACAAGAACGCAATTGCATGTTATGATAGCAATAATGAATCACTTCATGTTGTTTGTGTTAATGATAAGGCAGATGACTGTGAGCTTCACTGTGATTTTTCAGGCTTTGAGGCAGAAAAGAGCATAGTCAGGGCAGTGAGAACAAGCGGCAGCCTGAAAAACGGTGAGCACTGGTCTGTTCTTGAAGGCTCAGCAGCTTCGGAGAAAGGCTTTTCCTGTGTGCTCAAGGGCAACAGTGTCACAACATTCACAATCGACAATGTGAAAAAAATAAATTGAGGTGTAAAATATGAAAAACTTTATCAAGCAAAACAGAGGCCTTGCAGCCTTCATAATCATTGCACTGTTTTTTGCAGTGTGGGGTCTCATTTTCGGCAAGGGCGATGAACTGATTTACACAGTTTTCGGTCAGTACATTTTCCTTTCAATCGTGAACCTTATCTGCTCAGCCTCAATGGTTAAAAAGGGCGGTGTGTTAGGCTTCCTTTCACCGGTTATCATTGCAATCCTGTCAACCCTTCTTCCCATCTGTGTTCTCGGCAAAACAGATGTTGCCTTCGTTGCTTTTGCAGTTATCCCCGCAGCAATCGGCTTTGTTTTCGGCTTCATCGCTTATGCCGTTTCAAAAGCAAAGGGCAAGAGTAAAAAAGAAGCTGCAGAAAAGGTTGCAGCATAAAACAACATAAAGGGTAATACAAAAAGGCAAATCCCCTGTTAAAGCACAAAATAAAATACTTAAACACACAAAAACCATTGTAAAAGCTTAAACGCTGATACAATGGTTTTCTGTTTTATCTTATTTCTGACTACTTTCTACTCAAAGTGTATTTACCTTCGCTTTTATGTACCGTGGAGCTGAACGGGAAGGTTTTATCTGTTTCTCTGACTCCGTACGCTCGAGCCGCTTGGGCTCTTACTTTTGTCGGTTGTGACAAAAGTAAGCAAAAGCACGCTCTTTTGTGGATTAACTTCCGCAAAAACTAAAAATACCGAGTCAGGCTTATGCTACCCTTTACTCGGTATTCTTTTCTGCTCACCGTGGATAAAGAAAAAAGAAATTTTCTTATCGGTATTTTCAGATTGCTCCGTTGTGCCATACCACGGCTCGGTTGCCGAACA
>JAFUQS010000034.1 GCA_017472225.1 Clostridia bacterium
CTAATTAAAACAACGCCCAATAAAATGAGCCGCTTGGTTTAATTCTTTCCGTAAGGTCTGCTATTGTCTAATTTATTTGTCTGCCTTTCCACAGCGTGTAGTCCGACAGTCGCTCCCGCTACAATCTGCTTTCAGAAAGAGAATTCCTTTTTACGTTGTATTTCTTGCTTTTTAAATGATTGTTTATTTTTTTTGCAGACTCCTTGTTGTTATCCTAACTACTGCCTACTGTCCCTGACTACTGACCGCTGACTACTGACCGCTGACACTCATGCCGCTTCAAGCATATTTTCAATAAAAATACCGTAGCCCTTTGTCGGGTCGTTGACAAGAACATGAGTGACAGCACCTACAAGCTTACCGTTCTGAACAATGGGGCTGCCACTCATTCCCTGAACTATTCCGCCGGTTTTCTCAAGCAGCTCCTCATCCGTCACCTTGATGACCATGTTTTTATGTTCACTGTCATCCGTTGAAATTTTTGTAATTTCTATATCGTAATATTGTGCTCCGTTTTCGTCAACTGTGGAAACTATCTGAGCAGGTCCCTTTTCAATCTCATGCTCCGTTGCAACAGGCACTTCACTTGTGTTACTGTCGCATCCGTTAAGAACTCCGAAAATTCCGCAATCGGAATTTTTGAAAAGCACGCCTATACTGTTGCCGGTGAAAACACCGCACAGCTCACCTGCTCTGCCGTTTGTTCCCTTTGTGCAGCCTGTTATTCCCGCTGAAACTATATCTCCGTTTGAAAGTGGCAGAACCTCACCCGTGTCTACATCACAAACTGCATGACCCAATGCTGCAAATGCACCCGTATCATTATCGTAAAATGTCATGGTGCCGATACCCGCTGCGCTGTCTCTTACCCATAAGCCTCCCTTATATTTCTGTTCATTAAGGGAAAATACGGGAGTAAATTCTGTTTTTCGATGTTCACCGTTTCTTACATATTCAATTTCAAGAACCTTGCCTTCACTTCCCGATATCAATTCGTTGACCTTACTGCTGCTTTCCGTCGTGATACCATTTATACTGCAGATAACATCGCCTGTTTCAAGTCCTGCGGATTGACCCGGGCTTACAGAGCCGTTTTCTGTTTCAATGCTGTCAATTCCAACAATCATAACACCATCGGTAAAAAGTCTCAAGCCGATAATTTCGCCCGACAAGGTAACATATTGTCTTTCGCTGACAGTAAGCGAGGAATCCTTCACGGGGATTGCATTGAAAAGGCTGATTCTGACCTTATATCTGCCCGCTTCTGAGCTTCTTGAAATGCCTGCAATTTCACTTTCCTCATAGGTTATGGTGTAAAAATCATTTACTCTGATGTCTTCATCGGAAACAGAATAGATTTCATCGGGAACTGTATAAAAGGAATAAACCAACAGCAACAAAAAGCACAGGGTTATCGCTGATAAAATATATTTAATTGTTCTGACTGCTTTTATCATTTTTTCACCTCCGAACTTCAGGCATAAATAATTTGCTCTGAATCCATAATATTATTAACGGAAAAATGAGGTGAAAAATCAAAATCAATTATAAAAAGTCACTGTAAAAAAGCTTGTATTTTTTTACAGCGACTTTCGAAAAAATATTATTCAGTTTTTAAGATATTCTTCAATAAGGTTAACCACTCTTTCGGTTGAATGGCCGTCACAGGCGCCCATTTCCTTTTCACGGAATTTTGCTATAACCTCCCGGGAGCTGACTTCATCAGCCCTTCTGAGTGCAGAAAGCAGTGATTCGGAATCGCAGACAATTTCACCCGGAAGGTCCTTGTCATAATCAAGATAGAAGTCTCTTTCATAGTTGCCGTAATCAGGGCAATAGAAAACCATTGACTTGTTCATAAGTGAAGCGTCGAAAATTATTGAAGAATAGTCAGTAATAACAACATCGGCAACGGCAAGAAGCTCCGGCGTCGGGTCACTTGTATAATCCTTGACTCTGGAATAGAAGGCACCCTTGAAGAATTCTTCCTTCATAACAGGATGGCGTGACACAACAAAAACCTCATCGTCGGAAAGTTCTTCGTTAAGCTTTGCCCAATCGATTTTTGTGTCGAGAGTCATGGGTGCGCCTTCAGATTCTCTGAAGGTCGGGAAATAAACATAAACCCTTTTGTTTTTGAGAAGCGGATGCTTTGTGCAGATAGTATTTTTCTTTTCATTTACCTGCTCTGCATCAAGAATTGCATCAGTCCGAGGTGAGCCGATTGCTTTCACAACCTCCATGTCAATTCCGAAGGCATGAGCATAAAACTGCCTTACATACTCACTCGTTACACAAACATCACTATACTGTGAATGAGTCCTGAACTCCTCAAGTCTTGTAAGTCTCGACGGGGCATCAAGACCGAACCGTTTGAAGGCACCGCCTGCATGCCAGAGCTGAATCACCTTCTGCCCATCACGGAGTCTGACGGCACGAAGATACTTCATATAATCATCGGTAACAATAACCTTGCTTGTGAGCATATACTTGCGGACCTCAGCAATTTGCTTTAGTGAATGGGGAAGCATTTTTGCAAAAACAACCTTTTCACCCTTGAAGTCCCCATAAACACAATTTATATTTTCAAGCAGCATATCATTGGCACGAATGGTATAGAAAAAGACTCTGTTCTGCAGTGGCTTTCTTCTGTAATAGCTTGTTATCCACTTACTGAGATAATTTATGCCTACCCGCTTAACCTTTTTGAGAAGCTTGATAACCTTGCCCTTCAATTCTTTCACTTTTACCTTGCGGAAAAGAAGGGTTTTATATCTCTTATAAACCATCGTGCAATCAGCGGGCATGAGGTGTTTCTCCGTCATGAGATACTGAATCGCTTCCTCCTCTGTATAAGGAAGGTAAGCCCCACGGTGGGAAAGCTTTCTGAAGCGTGAGTGACTGTACAGCTTATACATATCGAGTATTGTGTTATCGGTAAAATTAAATCGGATACCCTTAAGATGCTCTGTTCTGAAAAGCTTGTTGCAGAAAAACAGGTCAAGGGCATAGGCCTGATCATCCTCTTTTACTCTTGTCTGATTTATATCGGAATAAAAACACAAATCAGAAAAAGAATATTCCGTTGTTTTTTTGCCGTCAAATCTTGTTAAGGGGGAGGTTGTGAAACCGTATTTATCCTTACCCTCAAGAACGGCATAATGACGCATGAGAATTTTCGGGTTGAGCCTTGCAAATCCGTCCTGAAACATTATATAATCTGTTCTTGCCTTCTGCAGAGCAATGTCCTTGAATTCACCGAGTGACTCACATTCAATGAAGGTGACATTCTCCTTGTTTTTCCATTCTTCGGGGAAAATATCGCTGAGTCTGCTGTCAACAAGAAGCTCGAAGGAAGGCATTGTCTGGCTGAAAATTGACTGCACCTGAATCTTCAGCCTTCCCGCATGATGGGCATTCTTTTCATTTTTTCCGATGCAGATTGTTGCCTTCGGATTTTCTGCCATTTCCTTTTTGGAGGTAAGAAGCCTGTCGGAATAAAAAATATCCTTGTTCTTTTTCTTAAGAGCTGAATATCCCGACTTGGAAAGCTTTGACATAAGCTCGGTTATTATTTTCGCATATTTTTCAATTTCTTCATCACTGAGACACCAGAAATGACGGTAATAGCTGTAAAGAAGAACGGTAGCCTCCTTATGATAAACCTGGTCTATATAGCAGACCATAAGCTTTTTCAGCTCCTTACGGTCAAAATCGGACTGACTTTCATCAATTGCCTTTCTGAAAGCCTTTTCTGCATGAGAAATTATAAATTCATAAGCTTCAAGGTAATGCTCAATCGGAAATTCCGAAACACCCTCGTTGTGTACAGGAATAACATAGCTTGCTGTCCCCTTTGCCGAGCAGGCAATAACATCATTTTCAAAAGCAAAAGGAATTGTAAAAGCGGCTTCTCTTGCCTTTCCGAATGCCCTGAATTTATGGTTGTTTTCCAAAATACGGCTTCTGAGGAAAAGCTTGTTTGTCACAGCCGGATTCCAGATAAGATCCGTGTCGAACTTGCTTGTTCTTTTTCTTCTTGAAAGAAGACCCGATGAAGTGAATTCATGCTTACCGTAAACATCGGATGAGCCCATGGGAGCAACACAAAGCTGTGCCTTAACCTTTTCGGCACAGTTATACATTTCTTCAATAAGATTTTCGGTGAAAATAACATTGACATCACCGAAAGCCACATACTTGCCCCTTGCATTTTCAATGCCGCTGTTTCTCGCTTCAGAAATACTTTCACTTTCACGGTATGTGTATATAAATCTTTTATCAGAAGAATACTGCTTCATGATTTCAGCCGTTTCATCTGTTGAAGCGGCATCTATCATAAGCACCTCAATATCCTTGAGGGTCTGATTTTTAATTGCATCAAGAGTATTGGTGAGATGATGCCCGCCGTTATGAATTGCAACGATTACGGAAACCTTTATATCCACAATGTCAACCCCTTATTTTTTATTGAATTTCAGTTGCGGAAAGCATTGAAACCGCATATAAAAACTGCATATCCTCTTCAATTTTTTCTGCCGTGGCAGAAGCTTCAAGAACATAATCGGGTGTGAGACCCTTTCCTTCAAAGCTTTCACTCACATAAGGAAGAATTTTACCCGTTGTGAGAAGCACTGCACTGCCTGAGGAAAGCTCAAATATTTCCTGAACCAGAGATGAGCCGCCTGTTGTGCTTACGGCGAAAAGCTGACCCTTTCCGAAGTCACGGATATTGCAGGCAAAAAGCTCAGCCGCCTGCTTTGTTTTTTTGGAAAGGAGCACACCGATGCGTGCATTGACCTCACCGCTTGTTGTGGCATAGGTTTTGACAACATTGCCGTTTTCATCAACCACCGATGCGGCAGGTCTTTCGCTGTCGGACATAGGCACGAAAATATCAAGAGTTTCCATTGCCGTGTCATAATTATCACTGCCGTTATTTCTCAGGTCGATAATTATTGTTGTAAGACCCGATGAAGTGAATTTATCGGTGGCATTTTTAACCTGTTCAGCCGTTCCCGGATAAAAATCGGTAATTTCAATGTAACCCACATTTTCATAAACCGAGGTATCGACTGAGGAAGCTTCATAGCCTTTGACAACGCTCACGCTCGTTTCCGTGTCACCTCTTTTATAAATGATGTTGACACTTGTAAGCTTGTCACCGATAAGCTTTTCTTCCATCTCCTCATAATTTTCCGCATCAATCATAATGCCGTCAAAGGCAATGATCACATCTCCCTTTTTGAGTCCGGCACTTTCGGCGGGAGATGAGGGATAAACCTCGGTAATTTCAATATAGCCGGAGGAGTTTTTAATATATTCAATACCGACGCCCAGCATATTACCGCCGTTTTCAGAAAGATAATCGGCATATTTCTGAGCTGTCATATACTTTGAGCTGCCGTCACCGAGACCTTCAACATATCCCTGAGCGATTGCCTGCTCAAGATTTTCTTCAACGCTTTTTCCGTAATAATTCTTGTTGATGATATCGTCAAGCTCATCAAGAATTTCATATCTGTCAAGCTTTTCGGGAAGTCCTTCAAGAATCTTATTGTACTCCCCTGCCATAATTCCTATGGAAATTGCCGATGAAGCGGCAATGGCAAGAATTACAAGACCGATTACAATGCCGAGTGAAATTTTTTTGTTCATCAGGACCCTCCGTTCAATTTATAACATTTTACTTTAATAATTATGGTTGTTTTACATACGCATATAAACACAATCAGAGGGATAGAATTCTATCCCTCTTAATTTCTTTCATAGCTTAAGGCTTTTTAACATAGTTCATCGGATCCTGCTTCTGACCGTAATAACGGACCTCAAAATGAAGGTGAGGACCTGTTGAGTTACCTGAGGAACCGGCTCTGCCGATCATCTGACCCTTTGAAACGGTGTCGCCCGTTGAAACATAACGGGTTGACATATGTGCATAAAGGCTTGAATATCCGTCACCATGGTCAATGATTACATAAACACCATAGCCGGAATCACTTGTGATGGCAGTGATAACCTTACCGCTTCTTGTTGCATAAATTGCTCTGCCGTAAAATCCGCTGCCCGAAATATCAACACCGCCGTGGTATGACCAACCTGAAATACTTGCACTTCTGTAGCCATAGGGACTGCTGATATAACAGGACTGACTGCCGAGAGGCCATGCCCAGCTTTCACCCGAAACATAGCCGGGGCCTGCAGAACCGCCTGACGATGAGCCACCGCTGCTTCCGGGCTGATTGTTTGCAGCCGGCAGAGTGGTCGACTTGCTTGTTGCATAGTATTCACTGAGAATTCTGTCGATTTCAGCATCAGCCTCAGCCTTTTCATCCTGAAGCTCTTTTATATATTGCTTATAAGCTGCGCTTGACTTATCAAGCTCTGCAATATATTCTTCGATTTCAACATACTGACCCTCGAGGGATTCAACTGTTTTGTTGTATTCAGCCTGCTTGACTTCAAGGGCAGCCTTTTTTTCAACCTGAACTGCCTTTTTTTCGTCAACAGCCTTTTTATCCTCTTCAAGCTTGATTTTTGCTTCTCTGAGTTCAATTACCTGTTGCTTGAAATCGTCAATGACCTTTTTATCATTTTCAGAGGTTCTTTTCATCATTTCAAGCCTTGTAAGAAAGCTTGCAAGAGAATCGGCACCCATGAGAATCTTGAGAGTTGACTCGTTACCGTTCATATAAGCACTTCTGAGCTTTGCGGCAAGAAGGTCGCTTGATGAAGTAATATTGTTTTCAGTTTCAACAATTTCCTTTTCCGTCTGAGTAATTTCACGGGAAATCTGCTTGATTTCCGTATTCAGCTCTTCAATTTCATTGTCGATGGTCTGAATCTGAGTCTGAATATTTGTTGCTTTTGCTTCAACGGTTTCAATCTGCTTTTCAAGGGTTTCAAGGTATTCCTTCTGTTTTTCCTGATCATCCTTGAGCTTTTCAAGCTTTTTTCTGTTAGCGGCGATTTCATCATCGAGCTTGTCAATCTGATCTTCAAGCTCCTGCTTTGTTGCCGCCGAAGCCCAGATTGAAGGCTCAACGACTGAAAGTGCCGTGAACACAAGAACAAAACACAAAAGCGCACATAAAATCTTTTTCATATATTTTATCACCTGTAAGTTTCTGATATATTAAATTTCCGATTTATATGTCGTTTGCTTCACTGCCTTCCTTCTTAAGATATTTTCTTATTGAGAACAAGCTGCCGAAGGAGCTGATAAGAATACCCGAAAGAAGATAAGAAGCGATGAGAATGGGAAGATATTCCATAATGGAAATAGCCTTGCTGCCGAACATTGAGAGAAGGGACTGCATTGCCTCACCCTCAAGTGCTTCAACCGCAAAGGTGAGACCCGTGGCAAGAATACCGGAAATAAGACCGATAATGATACCTTCAATCATGAAGGGCCAACAAATGAACACATTGGTTGCACCAACGGACTTCATAACCTGAATGTCAATTTTTCTTGAAACCATTGTGATTCTGATTGTGTTTGAAATGATGAACATTGAAACGAAAACCAGAACAATAACTATCATGATGCAAATCACCGTGATGGAGGATTGCAGGGTTGAAATCTGATTGACAAGCTCCTGACTTTCTCTTACAGCGGCAACATTGTTGACAGCTTTGATTTTTTCAAGAGTTACATTGAATTCTTCAAGGTTACCCACTGAAATTCTGTAGGAATCGGGAAGCGGATTTTCAATAACATCGTCAAAAAGATCCTGTTCAACACCGAAATCCGCAAGCTGCTCCTGATATGCCACTTCCTTTGAGACAAATTCAACATTTGTAACATCGGGAATTGCACGAAGGTCAGCACCGACCTGAGCCACAACGGTATCATCTGCGTCATCCTTGACGAAGGCAATGACAACATTCTGCTTTTCAACATCCTTGACAAGAGTCTGGATATTGAGAAGAATCATGAGCGAAATGCCTATCAGCAAAAGGCAGGCAGTCAGAACGCTGATTGACGAAAATGACATACTGCGGTTTGCAATAAGGTTATGCGCACCCATTTTTGTAAGGTATGATGTGTTAAGACCGCCGGAGGATCTTTTTTTGTTTTTCTTTTTAGCCATTGGATTCATCCTCCTCGGAGCCGATATTCATTTCAATATCCTCTTCGTCGAAAAGCTCAAGACGGTCATCCTCACCCTCATAGGTGGCTTCCTCGTCTGTGTCTTCAACAGTTTCGGTTTCATCCTCTTGCCCAAGAGCATACTCCTGTTGAAGAGGCTCTTCCTCCTCCTGAGCTTCCTCGGGCTCGGGAAGGTCATAGCTCGGATGTACCCTTGCAGGAATATCCGACACAATTTTACCATTTTCAATGGTAACAATTCTGTGGTCAAACTGATGAACAAGCTCAAGGTCATGAGTAACAACAACAACTGTTGCACCAAGAGCGTTGATTTTATCAAAAAGGCTCATGATTTCACCCGAGAGCACCGGGTCAAGGTTACCCGTGGGCTCATCAGCAATGATAACCTCAGGGTTATTTACAAGAGCACGGGCAATTGCAACACGCTGCCTTTCGCCCTGTGAAAGCTGATTCGGGAAGTTCTTTGCCTTGCCCGAAAGGTCAACAAGCTTAAGAACATAACGAACTCTTTTAGTGATTTTTCTTTCACCCATACCGATTACACGAAGTGCAAAAGCAACATTGTCATAAACGGTCATTTTGGGAATGAGTCTGAAATCCTGGAAAACAATACCGAGCATACGGCGGAGATAGGGAAGCTCTCTTCTTTTGATCCTTTTGAGATTATAAGGACCGACAATAACTTCACCTGCATCAACCTTTTCCTGACCCATGATAACGTTCAAAAATGAACTTTTGCCTGCGCCCGATGCACCAACGATGAAAACAAATTCACCGTCATTGATTTTGACATTAACCTTGTCAAGAGCAACGGCACCGTTGGTTTTATACTTCATTGATACGTTTCTGAATTCAATCATAAAATACTTCTCTTTCTTCGGCTTTCAGCCGAAAGTTATGGTGTCTGCTTGATTATGCCAACACGGATTAACCGTCTTGTAAAAATCCGATTTGCCGACAGAATATGCCGGCAGAATCGTAAAAATCAATATTTAATCGGTTTTGCGTCAAGATATTTCTTGACCATAAGTGCTACCTTGAATACGATTGCATCATCAAATTCTCTCAGGTCAAGACCTGTGAGCTTCTTAATCTTCTCAAGTCTGTAAACAAGGGTGTTTCTGTGAACGAAAAGCTTCCTTGAGGTTTCGGAAACATTAAGGTTGTTTTCGAAGAACTTCTGAATTGTGAAAAGTGTTTCATGGTCAAGGCCTGAAATTGAGCCTTTTTTGAAAATTTCCTTAAGGAACATTTCACAAAGAGTTGTGGGAAGCTGATAAATAAGCCTTGCAATACCAAGGTTTTCGTAGGTAACGATTGTTTTTTCAGTGTCAAACACTTTTCCGACCTCAAGGGCAATCTGTGATTCCTTGAAGGAACGGGGAAGCTCCTTGATACCTGTTACAATTGTACCGATACCGATGATGGAGTTGATATAATACTCAGTGTGGAGCGAATCAACAATGCTTCTTGCAAGCTTTTCAAGGTCCTTGATTTCATTGCCCTGACGGACTTCCTTGACAAGAGCGATATCGGTTTCATTGATGTTGATTACAAAATCCTTATTCTTATCGGGGAAGAGACCCTGAATTGTTTCACTGACAGAAATTTCAGACCTTTCAGCAGTTCTGATGAGAAGAACACAACGTGAAACCTCATTATTGAAGCCGAGCTCCCTTGTTTTGAGGTAAATATCACCCTGGAGAATATTATCAAGAATAACATTTTTGATGAAATTGCTTCTGTCAAACTTTACATCATAATACTGCTTGATTCCGCCGAGTGAAATTGAAATAAGCTTCGCATAATTTGCGGCACATTCATCGTTGCCGTCAACAAAAATTGCACTGTCGGGATGATTCTGACCGCTGATTGCAAGAAAGGTCTTGCCGCCGATCACCTTAACATCAGTTGAATTGAGAACCTCTCTGACATCGGCAAAGCCTGTTTCACCGATACGGACAAGGTCGCTGCAGCACACGACTGTGCCTGTTGAGTCAACAACACCTATGGTGCGGTCGATTGCATCCTTCATCTGATGGATAATTCCCTGAAATAATCTGTTAGACATATTAACTGTCCCCCAACTTTAAATTTTGCACTAATTGGATATTTTGACTATTGTCACTTTCACCATTGTACACAATTTATCGGCATTTTGCAATATAAACGAGGAAAATTTTTAGATATTTTTTTATTTTTTTAAAATTTTAAAGTTTTATTTTGACATTTCGGGCATTTCTGTCCCTTCATGAAAGGTTTTTTTCGTCAATTTACACATTGTTAATTTTTACCATAAAAACTGTATCTGAAAGGCTTTTTCTTAAAAGGGACTGTCATTTTGACCATAGGGTGTGCATTTTCACCAACCCGGAGATTGTAGCATGGCAACTTTAAGATAAGTTTAAGAAAGGGTTTCGGGATTTCAGCGTTTTATCGCTTTACAAAGCTAAAAAGTTATGATATACTTAACACCTACTTATTTGACAGGAGGAAAACAAATGGATTCATCAACCTTACAGATTTTTCTTGCAATGACAGGCTACATGCTGATTGTTGTAGCAATCGGTCTGTTCTATGCCAAGCGTTCAAACAAAAGCTCTGAGGATTATTTCATCGGCGGCAGAACTCTCGGTCCCTGGGTTGCAGCAATGAGCGCCGAGGCCTCTGACATGAGCGGATGGCTTCTTATGGGTCTTCCCGGTGTTGCTTATTGGTGCGGAATTGCCGATGCGGCATGGACAGCCATCGGTCTTGCAATCGGTACATATGTCAACTGGCTCATCGTTGCAAAGCGATTGAGAAAATATTCAGCAGTTGCAGGGAATGCAATCACAATTCCCGAATTCTTTTCAAACAGATATCACGAAAAGAAAAACATTATCATGACCCTTTCAGCCGTGTTTATTCTTATTTTCTTCACCGTTTACGCTTCAAGCTGTTTTGTGACCTGCGGCAAGCTTTTCAGCACACTTTTCGGCTACAGCTACCAGTCCATGCTTATTGTGGGTGCGGTTTTCGTTGTGTTCTATACCTTCCTCGGCGGCTTTCTTGCAGAAAGCGTTTCCGACTTCATGCAGGCAATCGTTATGGTTGTGGCTCTTGTTACCGTTCTCGTTACGGGTACAATCAATGCAGGTGGCATAGAGGCTGTTATTGAAAATGCAAAGGCAATTCCCGGTTATCTTTCACTGACTAGCATGGCAACGCCCGTAACCGATGCAAACGGTGTTCAGCAGGTTATTGACGGCGTTGCACAATTCGGTGAATCTTCGGAATACAGCCTTCTCACCATTCTTTCAACCATGTCATGGGGTCTCGGATACTTCGGTATTCCTCAGGTTCTTCTGAGATTCATGGCAATCAGAAAAACAAGTGAGCTCAAAAAATCCCGCAGAATTGCAACCGTATGGGTTATCATTTCACTGTTTGCTGCAGTTTGCATCGGTGTGATCGGCAGAGCAATTTTCCCGACAGAGGAAAACCTTCTCACAAGCGGCGGTGCAGAAAACATCTTCATCAACCTTTCTCAGCATCTTCTCCCTGCAATTCTTGCCGGTGTTGTTATGGCAGGTATTCTTGCTGCCACAATCAGCTCATCTGACTCATATCTTCTTATTGCTTCATCGGCTTTTGCCAAGAATATATATGAAAAGTCATCAACGGCAACAGGTCTTTTCAAAAAGCTTACCAAAAAGGATGCAGATGATAAATCCGTTATGTGGGTTTCAAGAATCGCACTTCTCATCATCTCAGCCATCGGCATTGTGATTGCATGGGATGAAAAAAGTGTTATTTTCGACATTGTTTCCTTCGCATGGTCAGGCTTCGGCGCAACCTTCGGACCCATTATGCTTTTCTCACTGTTCTGGAAAAGAACGACCTATCCCGGAGCAATCGCCGGCATGGTTTCCGGTGCGGCAATGGTATTCATATGGAAGCTTGCCCTGAAGCCCCTTGGCGGTGTGTTTGCAATTTATGAGCTTATGCCTGCATTCATTGTTTCATGCATATTCATTCTTGTTGTTTCGCTTCTCACCAAAAAGCCTTCAAAAGAAATTGAAGAGGAATTTGAAATGGCAAAGACGGGAACTATTGAGGAGTAATTCCCTGTGAACACCCGAAAAAAATCAAATAATTAAACACGAAAAAACCATTGTAAAAAGCTGAATGCTTGATACAATGGTTTTCTGTTTTATCTTTTTCCTGACTACTGACTACTGTCTACTGACCCCTGACTACTGTCTACTGACCCCTGACTACTGTCTACTTAAAATATATCTCCCTTCGTTTTTAAATGGTTATTTATTTTTTGCAGTTCCATTTTTGTTGCCTTTTTTTAGACTTTTTGTATAAATTTTTTAGTATTCATATTTATTTTCCTTCTTATTTATGTTATACTTTTCATCATGGAGGTAGAAAATATGGAGAATGCATCAAAACAAACAATCGCACAAAAAGCAAAAAACATTATTCATCAGGCAAAAACCTATTGGAATGTTCCGCCCAAGGGCAACTATGTGCCCTATAAGGAGGTTGCGGCACTCAGTGGTGCAGGCTTCGGCGCTTATTGGACAAAAATCCTTGCCGGTACAATCGGACTCAATGCTTCAAACTTCCTTGTTGGTGCAAGTATCGGACTTAAGCCCATGGATTTACAGGTTATGCTTATCGTAGCCAACCTTGTAGGTATGCCTATGGGTATTTTCAGAAGCTGGTACTATGATAATCATCATCTGAGCGGCGGTAAGTTCCTTCCCTTTATCAGGCGCACAGCTTTCCCGATAGTGCTTATTTCTTTGATTTTCGTCTGGCTGCCCTATGAAAGCTGGGATTATATCACAAAGGCCGTTGTGGTTGAGGTGATGTATCTTCTTTTGAATGTTTTTCTGAGCTTTTACACTGAAAGCTACGACTATTTCCAACAGATTATAAGTCCCAACGCTCAGGAAAGAGCAACGGTTATGAGTATATCTCAGGTAATATACTCCCTTGCTCCCTCAATCACCAACCTTGTCATTCCCATGATAGCCGGTTGGACCTGGGGCCTCAATAACATCTGGACATACAGAATAATTTATCCTGCTTTTGCTGTTGTCGGACTTATATTGAACATAATTTTCTTCCGTAAGGTCAAGGAAAGACTGATTCTTCCGAAAAAGGTTCAGGAGCCCGTCAGAATGTTTGATGCAATCCGTGAGGTTGCCAAAAATAAGTATTATTGGATTATTCAGGCAGCAAACTGGGTTATATTCCTTGAATCGGGATACGGTGTAGTTCTCGGCTGGTCATTTGTTTATGCACATGACGGTCAATATCAGGCGTCGCTCGGCCTTGCAAACACCGTTATAGGCAATGCTGCATTGTGGTCAATGCTTTTAGCTCCCCTTGCGATTAAAATGATGGGCAAGAGAAATCTTCTCATCACGGCAAACTCGATAAATGTGGTCATTCTGATTGTTCTTTACTTTACATACAAAAACCTTCTGTTTATTTGCTTCCTTTGGTATCTCAACACATTCATCAACACCTTCTGGAACATTGTTCAGCACAATATCAGCGCTGACATGAGAGACTATCATCAATGGAAAACCGGTGTGAGAGTTGACGGACTTTTCGGCCCTCTCGGTATGATCGGTACTTTTATAAGCTTCTTTACCGGCACGGTATATCCTGCGATTTATGAAAAAATGGGTCTTTTGGAGGACTATAATGTTCTTTATGACGATACCATGAGAAACAATCTTTTTGAAGTGCTCATTCTCTGCTCAGCTCTCGGTGCATTTCTTAACCTTCTCCCCTTCTGCTTCTATGACCTGACAGAAAACAAGCACAAGGCCTATGTGGGAGTTCTGAGAATCCGTGCCATGTTTGAAAACCACGGCATGGGTGTTCTTGGAGACGATGAGCTTACCGAAGCCATGGAAATAATTCATGAAGCAAGAGAGCTTTACGGCAAGGAAAAGCTTCCGGTTGATAAATCTGCACTTAAAGCGGCAAGACAGATGCCAAAGGGCACCGATACTGAAAAAGAATTGCGCTCTGCCGCAATAAGAAGGGCAAAAGAAGACATCAGAAACACAAAGGAAACAAACCTTGCAATTGAAAGAGCAGATATCATCATGGAAGACCTCAATAAATTCTCGGGTGAAGCGGCAAGGCAGCGTCTTGCTCAGGCAGAAAGAACCCTTGCAAGAGGCCCTGTGTATCTCTATGATGATGCCAAGCTTGAATTGAAGGAAGCCCGCAATATGCCTAAGAGCACCGGACAGGAAAAGGAAATCAGAGCAGATGCTATCAAGCTTGCAAAGGCCAAAAAGGAATCGGCTGCCCTTATTAACAAATACGGCATTGAAAACATAAAAGCCCCCGATGAAGCCGTTAAGGAGGAGCTGCAGCAAAGGGAAACAAAAGGCTTCCTTGAAAGCTTACAGGTGAGACGTGAATTGAAAAAACATCTCAAAGCTGTTTCTGTTTATTCAAGAGCTACAAAGCCCTACAGAGATGCTGAAAATCTCATAACACAAGCCAGGAATTATACTCATTATGAGGAGCTTGAAGAAAGATATATGGTTCTGGCTTCAAACGAAATTTCATAACACAAGGAGCTGTAAAAAAACTATGTTTTTTGCAGCTCCTTTTAAAATTGGTTTATCTTTGATACAATCGGAGGTATTCTGCACTTGAATAATCTTCCGCACTTATGATATACTATATAAGATTATAGTTCTTTATATTAAGGAGGACAAAATGAACATAAAACAGATTTGTGAGGGTGTCAGACTTTGCACCCACAAAACAACTCAATTCAAAACCTCAGTGGTTACACTGAATATTATCACTCCCCTTGACGGCAAAGCAAGTGAAAAAGCACTTCTCACATTTTTATTGGGAAGAACCAATAAGGATTTTCCCACGGTTACACAAATGAACCGTAAGCTTGCTTCCCTTTACGGTGCAAGTCTTACTCCTGCCGTTATGAAAATCGGTGAAGCCCAGGTGCTGTCACTCACCCTTACTTCAATTGACGAAAGATTCTCACTCAGGGGTGAAAAAATACTTTCTGAGGGTGTCAGCCTTCTTCTTTCATGCCTTTTCACACCTGACATAACACCCGATGGCTTCAAGGAAGAAAACCTTGAAAGAGAAAAGCGACTTCTCATGGAAAAAATAGACAGTGAGCATGATGACAAGCGGGTTTATTCATTTGGCAGAATGATTGAGGAAATGTGCCGTGATGAAATGTACGGCATTGAACGCTTAGGCAAAAAAGAAAAAATCAGTGCACTTTCGGGTAAAGAGATTTTTGAGGCATGGAAGGATATTCTTTTCACCTGCCCCATTCAGATAAATGTGACAGGCAACTTTGACGAAGCAGAAATTGAAAGCACCGTTAAAGCAGCCTTCTCAAGCCTGAAAAGAAAAAAGGAAGATATAATTGAAGTGAGAACAGAATTTCTCACTGAAAGCTATTCATCTGACCTTGTGACCGAAGTGCAGAAGGTTAAACAAGGTAAGCTCGTTATCGGCATGAGAGCCGGCATGACCTATGAATTTGACAATTTCCCCGCAATTAAGGTTATGACCGCAATTTTCGGCAGCGGCACCTTCTCAAAGCTTTTCATGAATGTGAGAGAAAAAATGAGTCTTTGCTATTACTGCTCTGCAAGGCTCATCAACAACAAGGGTCTCATTGTTGTTGAAAGCGGGGTCGAAACCGAAAACGCCATGAAGGCACTTGAAGCAATAAGGCATGAGCTTGATGAAGTGAGAAAGGGTAGCTTCACCGATGAAATTATCGAAAGTGCAAAATTAAGCCTCACCGATATGTACAAATCAGTTATGGACTCTGTGGGCTCAATTGATTCATGGTTCACGATGAACTGCCTTTCAGGTGAATTCAGGGCTCCCGTTGAATATGCTGAGCTTATCAGTAATGTCAGCCGTGAAGAAATTATTATTGCGGCAAACATGGTAACAGAAGACACCGTGTTCATTCTCGAAAGCGAAAAGGAGGCGGAATAAAATGGAAAAGCTCATCAAAAATGACCTTCTTAATGAAAGCTATTATGAAATTGACCATCCGTCGGGGCTGAAAATTTTTGTTATGGAAAAGCCTGATTATTCCGGTACATTTGCCATGTTCGGCACAAAATACGGCTCTGTTGACACCTGCTTCAGAATAAAAGGTGAAAAAAATTATACTTCCGTGCCTGAGGGAATTGCGCATTTTCTTGAGCATAAGCTTTTTGAAAGTGAAGAATTGGATGCTTTTGAGCGTTTTGCAAAAACAGGCGCAAACGCCAATGCCTTCACCTCCTTTGACCGTACCTGCTACATTTTCCGCTGTGCAGATAATTTCAACGAGAATCTTGAAATACTTCTCGACTTTGTAAAAGCACCATATTTCACTGAAGAAACAGTACAAAAGGAACAGGGCATCATCGGTCAGGAAATCAGAATGTATCAGGACGATCCCGATTGGCAGGTGCTTTTTAACCTTCTGAGAGGACTTTATCACAATAATCCTGTCCGCATTGACATTGCCGGCACAATTGAGTCAATTGCCGAAATCAATGCAGAGCTTCTTTATTCCTGCTACAATACCTTCTATAATCTTTCAAATATGGCACTTGCAGTTGCAGGTAATGTTAAAAAGGAAGACGTTCTCAGAATTGCTGATCGTGTTCTCAAAAAAGAGGAGCCTGTATTTTTTGAACAGATTATTCCCGAAGAGCCTGAAGCTGTGAAGGAAAAGTATATTGAGGAAAACCTTGGTGTTGATATGCCGAAATTTGCAATAGGTTTTAAAGAAAACCACAAATCCCCTGTGCGCACTGCAAAGGAAACACTTCTTTGCAATCTTGCCCTTGATGTAATCGCAGGCAAGGTTTCACCCCTTTACGGTGAAATGCTCAGCGAAGGACTTATCAACAGCAATTTCGGCAAGGAGTATTTCATCGGCAGAGGCTTTGCGGCAAAGCTGTTCATGGGTGAAAGCAATGAACCCGAAAAGGTACACAAGAAAATCATTGACGAAATTGAAAGACTGCAGAAAAGCGGCATTTCTGACGAGGACTTTGATGTTTCACTGAAAAGGCTTTACGGCGCAGAGGTCAATTCCTTCAACGATGTCGATGACCTTGCAAACAGCCTTGTGGACTGTTATTTTAACGGCTACGGTCTTTTTGACAATGTTGAGCTTTACAAAACAATCACCAAGGAAGATATCGAAAAGGCAATCCGTGATTTTGACACAGAAAACTGTTGCCTTTCCGTAATAAAATAAGGAGAACAAAACACAATGGGAAAACAATTGGTTCTTGCGGAAAAGCCTTCCGTGGCAAGAGATATTGCAAGAGTGCTCGGCTGCAAGGGTAAGGGCGACGGCTGCATCATCGGTGATAAATACATCATCACATGGGCTCTCGGTCACCTTGTAACCCTTGCTGACCCCGACGCTTATGATGATAAATACAAAAGATGGGAGCTTGAGGATTTACCCATGCTCCCGGAAAAAATGAAGCTTGTTATTATAAAGCAGACCTCCAAGCAGTACAGAGCTGTGTCCGCCCTCATGAAAAGACCTGATGTGGATTCACTTGTCATTGCCACCGATGCAGGGCGTGAGGGTGAGTTGGTTGCAAGATGGATTATGATGAAGGCACATTGGAAGAAGCCGGCCTACCGTCTTTGGATTTCATCACAGACTGACAGAGCAATTAAGGAAGGCTTTGCAAATCTCAAGCCTGCAAAAGAATATGACAACCTTTATTATTCCGCACAGGCAAGAGCAGAGGCAGACTGGCTTGTAGGTCTTAACACAACAAGAGCTCTGACCTGTAAATTCAATGCACAGCTTTCCGCCGGCAGAGTTCAGACCCCTACCCTCGCCCTCATTGTGGCAAGAGAAGAGGAAATACTGAATTTCCGACCGAAGGATTATTTTACATTGCAGGCTTCCTTCCAAGGCTTCAACGGAACCTTCAGAGACAGCAAAAACAACACAAGATTTTCTTCCCGTGAATTCGTGGAGAAAATTGAAGCTGCCGTAAAAGGGAAAACAGGCACTGCCGTCAAGGTTGAAAAGAGTGCAAAAAAGCAGGCACCTCCTGCCGCATATGACCTGACAGAGCTTCAGAGAGATGCCAACAAAAAATACGGCTACTCGGCAAAGCAGACCCTTTCATATATGCAGAGCCTTTATGAATACCACAAGGTGCTCACCTATCCGAGAACCGACTCACGATACATAACAGACGATGTTGTAGCCACCATTCCCGAGCGTCTTCGTGCAATGGCTGTGGGACCTTATGCAAAATGGGCAATGGGTCTTGTGAGAAATAAAATTGAAACAAAATATATTGTGAACAATGCAAAGGTCAGTGACCACCACGCCATCATACCTACCGAGCAGTCCCCCAACCTTCAGAAGCTTACATATGAAGAAAGAAACATCTATGACCTTGTTGTAAGACGTTTTCTTGCAGTTCTTTCAGCTCCTTATGAATATGATGAGGTGAAGGTGCAGATTGATGTTGAAGGCAATAGCTTTTATGCAAAGGGCAAAACTGCGAAAAGTATCGGTTGGAAAGAGTTTTACGGCTCAAATGTTGATGACGAAGAAGATGAAGATCTTGAAAACCGTTCGCAGAGTCTTCCGGTGATTAAGGAGGGTATGAAATTACCCGTTCTTTCCACAAAAATCGGTCAGGGCAAAACAAGACCTCCCGCAAGATACACGGAAGCTACTCTCCTTTCCGCAATGGAAAACCCGTCAAAGCAGATAAATGACAAAAATCTCAAAGCGGTTATTCAGTCAACAAGCGGCCTTGGTACTCCCGCCACAAGAGCAGACATCATAGAAAAGCTTTTTGATAATTTTTCCATTGAGCGTGTCGGAAAGGAAATCCACCCCACCGCAAAGGGTAAACAGCTTATCAATATCGTGCCGCCCGACCTTAAATCTGCCGAGCTTACTGCCAAATGGGAGCAGCAGCTTCAGAATATTTCCAAGGGCACGGCAGATAAAAATAAATTTATCAAGGAAATGCGTGATTATTCAACATCACTTGTTTCAATGGTCATTACAAGCAGTGCACAGTATAATCACGAAAATGCAACGAAGGACAAGTGTCCCGTATGTGGCAAGTATCTGCTTGAGGTGAACGGTAAAAAGGGCAAGATGCTCATTTGTCAGGACAGAGAATGCGGTTACCGCAAGGGACTGACACAGGTGACAAATGCACGCTGTCCCGACTGCCACAAAAAGCTTGAGCTCAGAGGTGAGGGCGACAAAAAGATGTTCGTCTGCGTTTGCGGTTACAGAGAACGGCTTTCAGATTTCAATAAAAGAAAGGAAAGTGCCGGAGCAAACAAGTTTGATGTTATGAATTATATGAAGCAACAGCAGAAAGCTGAAAAGAAAGATAGCGGAAACAACCCCTTTGCAGATTTATTGAAAGACCTTTGATGAATTCATAATTGCAGGCAAGTTAATATTGAAAGAAAAAACATCTGCAGAATTTATTCAGCTCATTTTAATTGCTGTTGCCCATTGAGCAATATCCCATTCAAAATCCGATATAACTCTATCAGTATTTTTTATGGCTAAACACTTGAAAAAAAACTCATAATGTTATAAAATGGCTAATGGTGTATTTTTTACTAATAATAATGTTATTATGAAAGGAACGAAACACATGAACGTATTAAACAAAAAGTCAGTTGAAGACATTGATGTAAAGGGCAAAAAGGTCCTTGTTCGTTGCGACTTCAATGTAAAGATGGAAAACGGAGTTATCACAAGCGACAAGAGAATCGTTGCTTCTCTCCCCACAATTAAGTATCTTCTTGATAACGGCGCAAAGCTTATCCTTTGCTCACACCTTGGCAGACCCAAGGGTGAATTCAAGCCCGAATTCTCACTCGCTCCCGTTGCTGTAAGACTCGGTGAGCTTCTCGGCAAAGAAGTTAAAATGGCTAAGGACGTAATCGGTGAAAGCGCACAGGCTCTTGCTGCTGACCTTCAGGAAGGCGAAGTTCTTCTTCTTGAAAATGTTCGTTTCCACAAGGAAGAAACAAAGAACGACCCCGAATTTTCAAAGGCACTCGCTTCACTTGCTGAAATCTATGTAAACGATGCTTTCGGTTCAGCTCACAGAGCACACTCTTCAACAACAGGTGTTGCTGATTATCTTCCCGCAGTAGGCGGCTATCTTATCCGTAAGGAGCTCGAATACATCGGCGGCGCTCTCGAAAATCCGAAGAGACCTCTCGTTGCAATTCTCGGCGGTGCAAAGGTTTCAGATAAAATCGGTGTTATCACAAACCTTATGGAAAAGGTTGATACACTTATCGTAGGCGGCGGTATGGCTTACACCTTCTTTGCTGCTCAGGGTCACAGTGTCGGAACTTCAATCTGTGAAGAAGACAAGATTGAAATGGCTAAGGAAATGATGGAAACAGCTAAGGCTAAGGGCGTTAACTTCCTTATTCCCGTTGACAACAGAGTTGGTCTTGAATATAACGAAAACACAGAGCATAAGATTGTTGATTCAGACGATATTCCCGACGGTTGGATGGGTCTTGACATCGGTCCTAAGACAGAAGAGCTTTTCGCTTCTGCAATCAAGGGCGCAGGCACAGTTATCTGGAACGGTCCCATGGGTGTTTCAGAATGGAAGAACTTTGCATCAGGTACAATTGCAGTTGCAACAGCTATCGCTGAAAGCGGTGCAATCTCCATCGTTGGCGGCGGTGACTCTGCTGCTGCAGTACAGAAGCTCGGCTTTGCTGACAAGATGAGCCACATCTCAACAGGCGGCGGTGCTTCACTTGAATTCCTTGAAGGTAAGGACCTTCCCGGTGTTGTTGCTCTCAACGACAAATAATTAAAAAAATGCAGAATACAAAATGTTGATTATTGCTTGAACATTTTATATTCTCTCTATTAAAATTACAAAGGAGTAATTAAAATGAATAAGGCTACACGTAAAGCAGTTATCGCAGGTAACTGGAAAATGAATATGACTCCCTCACAGGCAACTGCTCTCATCAATGAAATGAAGCCTCTCGTTGCAGGCGCAGATTGTGAAGTTGTACTTTGCGTTCCCTTCGTTGACATTCCGGCAGCTATTGAAGCAGCTAAGGGCTCAAACATCAGAATCGGTGCTGAAAATGTACACTTCAAGGCTTCAGGTGCTTACACAGGCGAAATCGCTGCTGATATGCTCAAGGAGCTTGGCGTTGAATATGTTGTAATCGGCCACAGCGAAAGAAGACAGTACTTCGGCGAAACAGACCAGACTGTTAACCTTCGTACTCTTGCAGCTCTCAATGCAGGTCTTAAGCCCATCGTTTGCGTTGGTGAAACACTTGAACAAAGAGAACTCGGTTATACCGAAACTCTCCTTAAATTCCAGACAAAGATGGCTCTTACAAATGTAACAGCAGACCAGCTCAAGGATGTTGTTATCGCATACGAACCCGTATGGGCTATCGGCACAGGTGTTACAGCAACTGCTGACCAGGCTGACGAAGGCAACGGCTTTGTGCGTGCTGCAATTGCAGAAGCTTACGGCGCAGATGTTGCTGAAGCTGTTACAGTACAGTACGGCGGCTCAATGAACGCTAAAAACGCAGCTGAGCTTGTTGCTAAGACCAATGTTGACGGCGGTCTTATCGGTGGTGCTTCACTCAAGGCAGCTGACTTCTCTGTTATCGTTAAAGCAGCTTCTGAACAAAAGTAATTTTTAATCAAATAGGGGCTGTTGCTTAAAGCGGCAGCCTTATTTTACGGAAAGGACAAATTAAATGAAAAAGCCTGTTTTATTATGTATCATGGACGGTTTCGGCAAGAACCCTTCCGATTACGGCAATGCAATTGTTGCAGCCGATACACCCAATCTTGACAAAATTATGGCTGCAAATCCCATGACCTTTATCGGTGCATCGGGTATGGATGTAGGTCTTCCCGACGGTCAGATGGGTAACAGTGAGGTAGGCCATACAAACATCGGCGCAGGCCGTGTTGTTTATCAGGAGCTTACAAGAATCACAAAGTCAATCAAAGACGGCGACTTCTTTGAAAATGAAGCCCTTAAGGGTGCTATGGAAAACTGCCTCAAAAACGGCAGTGCGCTTCACCTTATGGGACTTATGAGTGACGGCGGTGTTCACTCACATAACACTCACCTCTGGGCTATTGTTGAAATGGCTAAGAAAATGGGACTTAAAGATGTCTTTGTTCACTGCTTCCTTGACGGCCGTGATGTTCCCCCCGCTTCAGGTGCAGACTATGTTGCAGAAACTGCAAAGAAGCTTGAAGAAATCGGTGTTGGTAAAATTGCAACAGTTATGGGCAGATACTATGCAATGGACAGAGACAACCGTTGGGAAAGAGTCGGCAAGGCTTACGCTGCAATGGTATACGGCGAAGGCAACAAGGCAGACTGCCCCGTTGAGGCTATCAGAAAGTCATATGAAACAATTGACGCTGACGGCAAAAATCTTACAGATGAATTCGTGATTCCCACAGTTTGCGCTTCAGATGCAACCGTTAAGGCAAACGACAGCGTTGTGTTCTTCAATTTCCGCCCTGACAGAGCAAGAGAAATCACAAGAACCTTTGTTGATGAGGGATTTGACGGCTTTGAAAGAAGAAACGGCTTCTTCCCTCTTTACTATGTATGTATGACACAGTATGATGCTACAATGCCCAACGTTCATGTTGCTTTCAAGCCTCAGACACTTGAAAACACCTTCGGCGAATACCTTTCAAAAATGGGTAAAACTCAGCTCAGAATTGCAGAAACAGAAAAGTACGCTCATGTAACCTTCTTCTTCAACGGCGGTGTTGAAAAGCAGTATGACGGTGAAGACAGAATTCTCGTTGCTTCACCGAAGGTTCCCACCTACGATATGCAGCCGGAAATGAGTGCCTACGAGGTTACCGACAAGGTTGTTGAAGCTGTCAAGAGTGGCAAATACGATGCAATCATCCTTAACTTCGCTAACTGCGATATGGTAGGTCACACAGGTATTTTTGATGCAGCAAAGGCTGCTGTTGAAGCTGTTGATACCTGCGTCGGCAAGGTTTATGATGCTGTTAAGGAAATGGACGGCGTTATGCTTATCACTGCTGACCACGGTAATGCTGATAAGATGTATGAGGAAGACGGCTCACCCTTCACAGCTCACACCACCTTCCCCGTACCCTTTATCGTATGCGGTTATGACTGCGAGCTTCGTGAAGGCGGCAAGCTTTGCGACATTGCTCCCACAATGCTCAAGATTATGGGACTTGCACAGCCCGCAGAAATGGACGGAGAAAGCATAGCAAAATAAATGCAGAATTCTGCCACACCTATGCGCTGAAAGGCAGCAAGGTGCCCGATGAATTTATATGTTTTACAGGACGCCTCTGGTGTCCTGTTTCTTTATATTGTCTTTGAAGAAAAGGGGGAGCTTTTTTAGAAATAAACAGCAAAGCAGCTCAGCACGACTGTGCTGAGCTGCCTGAAATTTATATTCCGGACTCTTGTTCAGTTGAGTTGTTCGAGGAAATTACGTCAAAAAGCTCTATAAACCAATTGATTACAGACTTGATAAAAGCAAAGAGCTTTCCGAAAGGAGTTGTAGGAGTGTCCTGTTCCTGATCTGCTTGCCAAGCTTCTGTATGACAGTTATCCTCTGTCATTTTATAAGCAGTATCGGTATCTTTATCGTAAACGATAAACTGTCCCCATTCAAAATCATCAACCGTAAGCTGCCTGTCAGCCGTTGCAACATCATACATGATTTTCATTTCATATGATGTCCAATTGGAATGTCTTGCACCTTTATAGAACCAGGTGTTTTCCGGGAACATACAGGTTGAAGCATCAATCTGCTTATCGGGAGAAATATATTTTCCCTTGCCCTCCGACTCTCTTTGTGCAATATATTCATCTGAAAGAGTGTCATAAATCGTTGAAGTAGTTGCACCATAGGAAGCTCTGTAAACCGAAGCAATCTGGTCTGAAATCATATCAGAGGATTCACAAACAGGAATTAACTGACTTCCATATTTAGCCATTATGCCAAGATTTACACCGTTGTCCTTTATGCTCTGCATAATTTCAGGAATGTTCTGACGGACAACCTCATCATAATTTTCAAGTTTTGCAATAAGACCGGCATATTCTGTACGCTTTTCGCTGCCTTCATCACCAAAAACATAGTTCATAGCAGTGTCAAAGTCTTCTGCAGTTACAGATGCCCAATAATTCGGCCATGTAAAGAAGGTTGAAAGAGCAAGGGCTGAGGTCACACCTTCGAGAACCTTATAATAAATATATTCTTTTGTGACGCCCTTAACCGCATCAAGAGCTCCGCTTGCCACAAGCAAATCAATCGAAGCCATAACGAAGCTTCCCACATCAAATAAGCCATAATCTGCACAGTCGATAAGCACTCTCTTTATAGCATTTCCGTCAACCTTGAATTTACCGCTTATGGTTTCACTGAGAACCTCAGAGCCATAAGCAACACCGCCATCAAAGGTGATACCATGAATATCATCAAGTCCGTATTTTGCAATATAGGCAGTTACAATATTTGTACCAAGACAGGTTGCAACTATAGAAACCTTATCACAACCGGTTGTATTTTTAATGGTTTTAACATAATCATTGAATTCATCTGCGGTCTCAAGAGGATCAAGACGCCAATCATAGTTGAACCAATAATCATCAATGTTATAATAACCTCGGCTCGCTTTCGGGTTTTCATACTTTTTTTGTTCCATATACTCAATACGGGAATCCGACAAACCTGTACCATTTATCGGGTTACCGTTATTATCAAGCAACGCATCACCGAAAAGCTCCCCGATTTCAGTCTGAAGATTATTGTAATAATTATCCCAACGGTCAAAAACAACGCCTTCAACAAGGAAAGGTAACAAAACATTGGCAATCGATCCATATAATTCAGAATTGTCATCTTCCTCTTCACTGTTATCAGTTTCAAGCAAGCCCCTGAAATGCATAATCTTCTCTCCGTTGTCATTATAAAGAGGCTCACCGTCACCTGATATACGGATAACAGGAATCCTGCTCCTTGTCTGATTGACATCTACCCCCGCAGTTGCAGGAATAACAAGAGATGACATCAATAACAACACTAACATAACAGAGATTATTTTTTTCATAATAACTCCACCTTTCTTGAGAAGATATTACCATTCAAATACGCTGGTATTGTGAACTTTTTGTGAACAATATGTATTTTTGTTGAATTCGGATTTCTATATTTTATCTCCGTCTCAGATGTTTACACATCTAAACTTCTTGACAATACATTTTCCGTTGTGATATAAATAAAATATAAACATTTATATGTTAATATGCTTAAACACCATGTAAAGGAAGGACAGATTATGGAAATACTGAAAAATAAAAAATTTCTCATCGCTGTGAGCATTGTTCTCGTTGTGGCAATTCTTTTCACTTCCGGTATAGGTATTATACTTAATGTTACAGCCGGTGAATATGTTGATTGTGAATCGGAGGTCCGGAGCTATAACGGACAGAGAGTTACATATGCCAATCTGACCGTCGGTATCGGCGAGGAGGCTTTAGCGGCAGAGCTTGACGACCTTGACGCTAAGCTGGCGGGTATTCTCGCAAGTGTAAACATTGATTCACTGCTTTATACCGATGCAGTTGCAACCCTTGTTGCAAAATTCACGGCAGAGCTTACTCAGAAAAGCTTTGACACCATAAAGTTTTCTGCACTCAAAAAGGATTTCCCCGCAGCATATGAATATGTAACTGCACAGCAGCAGGCAGGCATGACATGGGAAGGCATCGGCACTATCCCCTTCGGTATTACTGCCGGTGACAAAGAAGCCTTCATCAAGGCCTGTGGTGCCGGTGCGGCTCACATGGGTGATTCACTTTTAGATGTTGTTCTTGCAGCCCCCTCGTCATATTATGATGCACTTGTTCCTGCACTTGAAGCAACTCACACAGAAAAAATGCCCTCACTTTTCGGCTTTGTGGCTCAGACAGGTCTCAGCTCAAGCAAAAGAATTGAATTTATGGCAGAGAGGATTCTCGCTATTATTGAGCCGATAAAACAAGCTCCCCTCACCTATCTTTGCAGTATCGTTCCCGACTTTATCATAAATTATAACAAGGCTTGTGCATTTATAAACGGCAATGCAAAAATTGCCGAGAAAGCAAAGCTGACCATGCCTACAATTGATTCAATCATTCAGCAGCTCATTTCTGCCCTCGGTATGACAGCTCCCGCTGTTGATTATGATTACCTTTCAAAAATGGGTACGGCATCTGTTGGTGAAAGCGGCGGCAACTCAGGTCAGCGTGTCCGTATTGACGGCGACAGAGAAGTAATTTTCGCTTATCTTGCAGACTTTATCACAGGTCTTTTCACCTACGGAAACAACTACACTGTTGTTGAAAGAATTCTCACAAAGGATCTTAAATCAGATGCCGTACAGAACAGCCCCTTTGCTTCAGTTCTCACAAGCACCGAAGCCAACAGTATGATTGCGGCACTTATGGATATTCTTGCAAAGCTTGAAATCAGAGAAAGTGTTGATGTTAACGCTGAGGCAGAAGCATATAACGCTGAACCGAAGGATTATTCGGCACTTTTCACTTGGCCTGCAACTGAAGAAAATGTTACCTCGGTTCTTGATTCAATTGAAGTGACTGTTGCAGAAGCCCTTGCCGGAGCTGACCTTGAAAGCAAGATTTTCACTGACAGCTTCGTTACAACAGTTTCTAAGCTTACGGCAAAGCTTTGCGGAAAAGAGCTGACTGACCTTTCCTTTGCCGCACTCAAAAAGAGCTTTCCTGATGCATACAATTACATCGCTGCACTTCAGGCCGAAAACAAAACATGGGCGGATGTTGAAACAATCCCCTTTGGAATTGCAGCCGGTGACAGAGAAATGTTCATCAAGGCTTGCGGTGCCGGTGCAGAGCATTTTGGCGACGCTTTGGCTCTTTGCCTTCTTGTTGACCCACACTCATATGACGAAGCCCTCGTTCCCCTTCTTGAATCGCTTCATACAGGTCCCATGCCCACACTTGAGCAGTTTGTTTCAGGTCAGGGTCTCAACGGAGCAAAGAGAATGGAGGACATTGTGACAAAGGTTCTCACCATTATGGAGTCAATCAAAGCTTCCCCCATCACCTATCTTTGCGACATTCTCCCCGACCTTATTTCAAGCTATAACAAGGCTGCGGCAGCCATGGGAGCAAATGCAATAAGCCCACTTCATCTGCCTGACATCAACGGACTTCTGAACGATGTTCTTTCAGGCCTCGGTCTCACACTTCCCGAGCACGATTTCAGCACCTTTACAAAAATGGCAACTGCAACAGTTGCAGAAAGCGGTGCTCCCGGCGGACAGAGAGTTGAGCTTAAAGGAGACAGAGAGGTTGTGTTCATGGGCCTTGCAAAATATGTTGTGAGCCTTCTTAATTACGGAGACAACAATGCCATCATTTCCAACATTTTAGGCAATTTTTTAGGTATTGACAGCAGTGTTCTGAGCACGGTTATCGGTCTTTTAGGTTAAAGGAATATAAAATGAGCTGTAAAAAAACTTGTGTTTTTTACAGCTCATTTTTTTGATGTTTTATAATTCCCACAATCATATATATGCCTAATGAAAAGATGACTATACTTACAAGCATACCCGTAAGACCGTTGGCAATGTTAAGGTTTGAAACACCCTGTGCAAAATTATTGAGAAGCACAACCTGAGTGAGCACAATTGAAGCCAGTGCATTGGCAAGGTTTGTGATTTTCACAGCCTTTATTATCGGGGTATGATTCCTTTTGTATTTAGTCAGTCCGTAAATTGCCGAACCGATTGACCAGAAGGCAATCAGTGCCGTGAGATATGTCATATATTCATGCATGGAGATTCTTGATGTTCTGAAAAGCATATACAAGCTCACACAAAAATAAACAAGTCCGAGGAAAATCAGAATTATTCCGTTGTTGCGATAATTCCGATAGCCTGTTTTCTGCCTTTCGGCACTGTCTTTGATTTTCTTTGTGCGTGTGTAATCCCTTATGGCAAAAAGCCGTGAAAGAGTGAGGACAAGCATAAAGCATGCATTGATGAAAAACCAGAGAGACGGCAAAATCAAGGAAGCAGCAAACTTCACTGCAACAACTGTTATGTTACCTATGACCGAAAGCTGCAAAAAAAACATTACCTTATCTTCTTTATTGAGTTTTGTGATATATGACAGGAGTTTTTTCATTATTATTTCTCAGCCTTTTTCTTTTTTGCTTTGCGTGAGATAACAATTCCGCAAAGAGCGAAAACAGCGCCGAATGAGCCGATTGTGCCAAAGGCAATTCTGAAAGCTTTTCCGAGCATTTTCATTTCCTCCCTTAGATTAAAGTTCGGATATTATTATCTCTTTTTACTTTTTAAATTTATTTACTTAATTTTGCTGTTATGTCAGCGTTTCATTAAAATTTATTACAGATAACCAACAATGTACCGTCTTCGACGGAGATTCTTGCCTTTTTTCCGACGAATTCGTTGCTTACGCCCAAAGGCATACTGCTTTTGAGGGTATAATCCTTAACTGTATACCTGAGGTTTTCAATCGTCACGCCCCGACTTTCATCACAAAGGGAAAAAACAGAAATGTAGCCCTTATGATTTTCGGAAAAAATAATTTCATCGTTTGAAAAAGCAGCAAGCACCATGTTATTGTGAATGATTGTACCCTTACTGTTATTTTTGCAGATATAAGACAGGAGCTGAAGATTTGCAACGGTGTGGTCAAACCTTTCACCACCGAGAGCACCGAAAATAACAAAATTTCTGTATCCCCTTCTGTGACCCTCCATAATAGCAAGAGTCATATCCGTTTCATCCTTTTCCGCCGGAGCCACAATTTTGTTTTCAGTTTCAGGAATACTGCCGAAGGAATCAAAATCTCCCACAACAAGGTCAGCCTGTCTGCCGAGCATTCCGGAATATTTATAGCCACCGTCAGCACAGATTATATAATCCTCTTCTTTTGCTCTGACATCAGTGGGAAACACATCCCCTGCACCGATAATATAACAAGTACCCTTCACTAAAGCCACCTCGCTTCTGTTTTTTAGTATAGCACAAGAAGGTTTTTAATTCAATATCACAAAAAGGACTTTACAAAATAATAAATATAATTTAAAATAACAAAAGAAACTTTTTAAGGAGCATAAGATGAATATTCAGATTTACGGCACAAGCAAATGCTTTGACACAAAAAAAGCTCAACGGTATTTTAAAGAGAGAAACATAAAATTTCAGTTCGTGGACCTGGCAAAATTCGGCATGAGCAAGGGCGAATATAAATCCATCAGATCGGCTCTCAAGTGTTCACTTGATGACCTCGTTAATGAAAAAAGCAAAAAATACGATTCATCATATATCAGATATCTCGCCTCAGAGGAAGCAAAGGAGGAAAAGCTTCTTGAAAATCAGGAGCTTTTCAGAACTCCGATTGTAAGAAACGGAAAAAAAGCAACCATAGGCTATTGCCCCGATGAATGGAAAAAATGGGAGGAGGAAAAATAATGACTCAGGAAAAAATTGACAGAATTAACTTTCTTGCAAAAAAATCAAAAACGCCCGAGGGTCTGACGGAAGAAGAGAAAGCTGAACAGCAGGTTCTGAGAAGAGAATACATCGATTCTTTTAAAATGAGCCTTATCGGCCAGCTTGAAAACACCTACATTGTTGACGAAAAGGGCAACAAAACCAAGGTTACAAGAAAAAACAAAAAATAACACGAAGTCTCCTTCGTGTTATTTTTTCATTTCAGTGGAACAGTTTCTGTTCTGATATTCGTCGTATTTCCGTATGCAGGCTTGCTTTCCGGCTTCTCCGTTTTTTCAATCGGATGCAAATGAATGTTATAAATCATAAACATACTCACAAGGTCGGTTGAATAATAAACAAAACAGAAATTACCCTTGGTCAAAGTGAGCTCACCCGCAGCTTTGTAAGAGCTCAGGTCATTAAGCCTCATGTTGCCGATTATTTCTTCTGCTTCTTCCTGACTGAGATATGTATATGCCGAAACAGTTCTTGCTATTGAAGATGTGAAAAGATTCTTTCTTTTTTCGGTCACAGGATCATTTTGCCCGTTTTCATCAACCTTCTGTGCAGTAAGGCGGATTTCTTCAATATAGCCCTTTTCATCCGTTATAAGCCTGAGTAGTATTTTTTCCTCTCCGTCCGCAAAAACTGCGGAATATATCTCATTCTGAACAAAATAAGAGTCAAGACTTATCTTCTCACTGTTTTTTTGTGAGTTAAGATTATCGGTAAAGCGCAGAACACTCACAAATTCATCCCTTGAGCAACCGGTAATTACACCCGTAACAAGACTCAGACAAAGAATCAGAACAGATAGCTTCTTCATTCAATCACCGCTTTTCACTTTTTTAAATATATATTTTAAAAAAACGGATTATATGAAGCAATGTTGTAAAAAAGACAAGTCACCTGTGTATGTACGAAAAATCAAATAGTTAAATATGCAAAAACCATTGTAAAAGCTGAAAAACAGCTTGATACAATGGTTTTTATGGTTATTCATTTTTATCTTTTCCTGACTACTTATCACTTAAAGTGTATTTACCTTCGCTTTTATGTGCCGTGGAGCTAAACGGCAAGGTTTTATTTATTCCTTTAACTCCGTACGCTCGAGCCGCTTGGGCTCTTACTTTTGTCAAGCGTGACAAAAGTAAGCAAAAGCACGCATTTGGCGGATTAACCTCCGCAAGAACTAAAAATACCGAGTAAAGCTTATTCTATCCTTTACTCGGTATTCTTTTCTGCTCACCGTGGATAAAGAAAAAGGAAATTTTATTATCGGTATTTTCAGATTGCTCCGTTCTGCAATACCAAGGCTCGGTTGCC
>JAFUQS010000035.1 GCA_017472225.1 Clostridia bacterium
GGCGCTTCGTAGTTTGTTGTTGAAGGCGTACTAACGGTATATTATAAAAATAAAAAGCCGTGTCTACAAAAAAGCGTGCTTTTGCTTACTTTTATCACAACCGATAAAAGTAAGTGCCCAAGCGGCATGAGCGTACGGAGTCAGAGGAACAGATAAAGCCTTACCGTTTAACACCACGGTACATAAAAGCGAAGGTAAATACACCTTGAGTAGAAAGTAGTCAAGAAAAGATAAAAGAACCAATAACCATAAAAACCATTGTATCAAGCATTTCGCTTCTACAATGGTTTTATATGTTTAACAATTTGATTTTTCGGCAGTTCACAAGGGATTTTTCTTTTTTACATTCCCTTTAAATAAAACGAGTCGCTTGTGAAAAACAAACGACTCGTTCAATTGATGTTAAAATTAAATTATGCAGCAGTTTCTGAAATGAAGTCTGCATCGAAGCATGAGCAGGAAACAAAGTTTTCTCTGTCATCTGCATTCTTAGCCTTTTTCTTTTCAATGATTTTTGTCACTGCGATATAAATGCCTGCAATTGCTGCTGCAACTGCAACGATGATAGCCACAATTTTTGCAATTTTCTTAACTTTATCCATGATTATTTCCTCCGCATAAATTATTACTTAACAAGTATATCACTTCTCAAGCTTTAAGTCAATAACAAATCATACTTTTTAATAGGTTATTGTGTAGCTGCAGTTGTATTCGCCGTGCATTTCCATGCTGGCTGAATGTGTTCCCATAAGCGGAAGCTTCATGGAGCCTTCACCGTCAGCCTTTGAAACGGGAAGCTTATGCTTGACAGAAATGAGCCTTTCCTCACTGTTGAAGGTTGCCTCAAGAACGGTTCCGCTATAGAGAATGTTAAGATAATTAAGTGTTGCATCTGCCGGCATGAGACCTGCAACATCAATAACCTCAACGGTTGTTGCATGGTTGGGGGCTGCACTGTCACGGGTTTGCTTTTCATCAACAAGGGCAATTGTGAGTTTATATCCGCCGCCGACTGTTTTTTCAGCCGTTGCAGATTTAACTGCATCTGTGTCGAGCTTTGCATAGGTGCCAAGGGGAGCAATTGCCGTAAGAGGAGTCTGACCTGTTGCTTCATCCAAGCCGTTTTTGAAATTATATGTGACATCTTCCGGCTTGTTGGAGTTGAGGAAATCACTGACAACGCTGAGCACCGTCGGATTGCTTACGCTTTCACTTTTTCCGTCAAGAGTAACCTTATCAACGGCAAATTCAAGGGTTGATGCCTTTGCAACGGTAACATTCTTTTCATCCTTAAGCCGGTTTATGCCGTTAATGTAAGCCTCAACAATGTTCTTCTTGCCTTGGGGAACAATGCTTTTGGTGGTGTTTTTTGCATCCTCTTCGGCTTTTTTTGAAGCCTCGATGGAGGATTGCTGGTCAATGAGCCACTGAGGGTCTCCGACTGTCACGGTGGTTGCAATGTTGTTGCCGCCCATGGGGAAGGTGACTGAAGGAGCTGTTGTGGTTGCCGGCGCCGTTGTTGTGGCAGGGGCTATGGTGTGATTCTCAGTGGTGGTTTGAATGGTGGGCAGGGTCGTGTTCGCTTCGGCTTTTTTATCCTTCACGATTTTTGCGCTTACCATAAATGTGCCGCAAAAGACCCATACTGCTGTGACCAGAATTATTGCGAATTGAGTGAATTTTTTCTGATCCATGGGGTGTTTCCTTTCGAGTGTGTATTAGCCTGTGATTTGGTTTTAAGCAATTCAAGGGATACTCGAAGGTATCCCTTGTGATTGCTTTTATTGATTGAAATTTATCTTGTGAATTTATAGCTGAACTTGCTTGAGCCGACCATGCCCATGCCCATTGACATGCTGCTGCCGCTGTCATCTTCACCCATATCTGCATCAAGAGTCATATCAACTGATGTGTTACCGATTGTGTAGCTTACAAGCTTACCGTCGGGATTGATTTCGGCTGTGATTTTTGTTGCGCCGACCTTTGTGAGTGAATTGCTCATTCCGTCAGTGCTTGAGAAGTTGAAGCCGTCGAAGGATGCTGTGAAGCCTGTGTGATAATAGGCAGAAGCATTCTTTGTTGATGAGCCGTAGGTTTCAGCCTTGATTGTACCTTCAACCTTGTAGTTGCCGTTTGAAAGCTTTGTTGTTGAAACTGATGAGAAGCCGTTGTCCCATGTTGCAACATTGTCGCCGTTATAAAGGTATGCAGTGTAGGGAGCTGTATTTGAAGGCTCAATGTAGGATTCAAGGTATGCATACTTTGAAGCATTGTAGCCGGTTACAAATGTAACGGTTTCGGAAACTGTTTCTGTTGTTACTACTTCTTCTTCACTTGTTGAACCTTCCTCAAGTGAGTTCATGAAGTTAAGAACATTGTCTTTACCCTTACAGATGTATCCGTCTGATGTCTTTTCAAATCCGTCAGTGCTTACACCTGCAAGCTTAACCATGAGATACATACCGGTGCTCATTGTGATTCTGTCAACGCCCATTGTGATGGTTGAATCCTGTGTAACAGTAACTTCATTCTGTTCATACTTTGTGCGGTTGATTGCATCTGTGAGCATTGTAAGCTGAGCGTTCTTACTTGCGTCGGTTGAGTTGATTAAAAGATTTTCTGCACGAACGGTGAACTCAGCAACCTTTGTTCTGTAATCGGCACTTGTCAGCTTCCAGCTGTTGAAGTTACCGTAAATTACATATGTCTGTTCTTCGCCGTAAGCGGTGAACATTGAGTGTGTTGTGTCATTTGTATCAATAACATAAACAAGCTCTTCAACTCCGCCGTTGACCTCATAAATTGAATAAGATCTGAGAGTCTTGTCTTCGGGAATAACAGGAGCAGTCCATGTAACCTTGACTTTGTTTGTGGTTTTTGCAAGCTTAATGCCTGTTGTTGAGAATTCGCCCACTGCTGATTTAAGAGCTGTTGAATTCTTATAGGATGTAATACGGTAAAGAGCACCTGTGTTTTCACCAACTGCGTCGGAATATGAGGTAACATTTGCTGAAACAAGTGTTTTCCATGAATCTGAAGCTGAGTCATAGCGCTGAAGAACATACTTTGTTGCATCGGGAGTCTTGGGCCATGTTACCTGAATTGTTGTTGCATTTGTGCCGCTGCCGTTTTTAAGAACGATGGGAGCATAAATATTGTCAACATAAGTCTTTGCACCGTAAATGGTGTTGGTGTTCTTTGTGTAAGCACGAACAGCAACCTTATATTTGCCGCCGGCTGTGAGGCCCTTAACTGTTGCGCTGAGATTCTTTGTGTCAACCACCATTGTTTCCTTCTTGGTTGAATAATCATAAAGGAAAACTCTGTAGCCTGTGGCATTTGCTGACTTTGCCCATGAAACGGTAAGTGATGAGGTTGAAACATTGCTTACCTTAACATTCTTGACTGCTGCAGGCATTGTTACAAATGAAATTGACTTTTCAACGCCGTTATAGGTCTTTTTGTTGGCCTTTCTGATAGCTCTTACCTTTGCAGTATATTTTGTGTTTGCTGAAAGGGAGTTGATTGTGTAAGAAAGCTTAGTGCCTGTGCTTACCCATTTGCCGGTTTTGGGATTGTAAACCTGATAGCCTGTTGCACCTGTAACCTTGTTCCATGTGAGGGTTACGGATGATGTGGTTTCCTTGGAAACTACAATCTTTGAGGTTGCGGAAAGCTTGGGAGTTGCCTTAACGGTGGTGTAGCCTGCACTGTAAATATTTTTCTTTGAAACAGTTCTGTAAGCTCTTACACGGAACTGATAGGTTGTGTTTGTTGTGAGCTTTGTTACGGAAATTGAGTTTGCAGTAACATTCTTGACATTTACCCACTTTTTGCCGCTTTTACGCTGAACCTGATAGCCTGTTGCACCTGCAACCTTGCCCCATGTAAGCTTTACGGTGTTATATGAGGTTGAGGCGGACTTAAGGTTTTTGACATTTGCGGGAAGGGGCTTAACGTTGATGTTAACATAAGCACTGTATTCGGTTTTGAAAACTCTCTTGTCATAAGCACGTACACGGTATTTATAGCTTTTACCGGTTGTGAGCTTTGTAACCTTGTAGGTTACTGTGCTGCCTGACTTGATTGTTTTAACGGTTTTCCACTTCTTGTTGCTGTACTGCTGGATTTCATATCCGTCAGCACCTGATGCTTTTTTCCATGTGAGTGTTGCTGAGTTGTATGTAATGTTTGTTGCTTTTGCGCCTGTAACCTTGCTTACTGCTGATGCCATAATCATTGTGGACATGATCATGCAGATGCAAAATGTAAACACTACAAGGGATTTTAATGCTTTTTTCATTTTTTGTTATCCTCCATTCAATTGATATATAAAATTGCTTTTGCAAATTTTACCAGATGAATAAATATTCTTCAGTTATTGTTTCGGAAAACTCATAGCTGCTTTCGCCCATTGAGAAGCTTACGGTTACGGGGATTGATACCGTGATGTCATCAATCATGCCGTTGTGTACCTTGGCATTCACCGTTGTGCCTTCATAAGTGCACTTGTTGAGAGTGAAGCCTTCGTTTTGCGAAGAAACCTTTTCCCAATCAATTGTATCGGTAATAAGGGCGTTTACCGTTCCGTCATCCTCAGGAAGCGTAAAGCTTATTCTGAAGCCGTTACCGTCATCGTAAAAGCTTACCGAATCCGGACTGAGCTGCTCAAAGGCGAGGGTGCTGAAGGCATCCTTCGGTGCAAGAACAGATGTAACGGGAAGCTTACTTGTGCTTTCAATACCCGCCTTGAAGTTCAGGAAGGAAGAGCCGTTTTCAGCCACTGAAGAAAGAACTTTCGCATACTGCTCACTGCCTTCACCTGCAAAATCGGAAACCGAAGTGCTTGTGATGAGTGTGAAGTCCTTGGTATTGTTCTTTGAATTGTTATAAGCTTCAATAAAGCCCTTGAAGGCTTCTTCATTGTTTGCCGGCCTTGAATTGGTGGTTACGGTCAGGGGAGAGGTTGAATTGAAGCCGTAAATAATTGTGTCGCCTTTTTCAACGAAAGCCTGAATTTTGAAGGAATAGCTTGTGCCCGGCTGCAAGCCGTCAACGGTGTATTCCGTTGAGGAGGCTCCGTCGATGGTTGCAAGGGGAACATAAGCCTTGCTTGCGGAATCGTATCTGAGAAGTCTGTAGCCGCTGACACCGCTCAGAGCGTTCCACTGAAGGGTGAATTTACTCACGAAAACTGAATTCTCTTTAACCCTGAGACCGCTGACATAATCGGGGAGAGTGGTGCATGAAGCTGCAGGTGAGAAGTCGGAATAAACCGTTTTCTTGTTTGCGGTCATGTAAGCCCTGATTACGAAGGAATATTCCGTGTTGGGCTTGAGGCTTGTCACCTTGAATGAGGTGGCTGTTGTCTGAGCAATGAAGGTGTTGGTCTTCTTTGCGGGATCATGGAAGAAAATTCTGTAGCCCGTTGCATTTGCCGCCTTTGACCACGAAAGAGTCACATAATTGTTGCCGGCGGCGGTGTTGATGCTTGTAACTGCCTTCGGATAAAGGGTTCTTGCATTGAAGACAGCCGAGAATGAAGCACGGTAATAGGTTTTGTTTATCTGGGTGAAGGCACGGATTCTGTACTTGTTGGCTGAGCCCACAGCACGGTCTGTAACCTTATAGTAATTCTTGGTGGTATACTTGATTGTATCCCACTTCTTTGTGCTTTCATTGTAGCGGTAAATTCTGTATTTGGTTGCGCCTTCACTCTTGTTCCATCTGAGGGTATAACCTGTGGCAGTGGTGTTTGTCTGCCTGAGGTTTGTGACCTTCTGAGGAGTTACGGTAACCTTACAGGTTTTCTTTTTGCCGCTGCCGTCTTTTGCTTTGCAGGTGATGGTAGCCGTTCCCGGTGCAACAGCCGTTATTGTGCCGTTGGAGCTGACAGTTGCCACCTTTTTGTTGCTTGAGGTATACTTGACCTTTTTGTTATAAACGACCTTAGGGGTAATGGCAGGGGTAAGTCTGAAGGTATCCTTCACCTGAATGGTGAGAGTGGTTTTGTTCAGCTTTAACGAGCTTATGTACCGATAGCCGAGTGTTACATTTGAAAGGGTTTTGATATGGTTTTCTGCGTAGCTGCCCTTTATGACATATGCCGTCAGCTTGTTGCAGCCCTTGAAGGCATTTTTGCCGATTGAGGTGACGGATTTGGGAATAACAACAGATTTGAGGTTTGTGCAGTACCAGAAAGCACTTGCGCCGATTTTGGTAACATTTTTGGGAATCACAACCTTTGTAAGTCCCGTACATTCGTTGAATGCTGCTTTACCGATTGAGGTAACAGTTGAGGGGATGGTGATTGAGGTCATGGTCTTGACACTCCAGAATGCCTCGTTACCGATTCTTTTCACCGTTGCCTTTCCGACCTTTGACGGAATCTTAACTGCCTTTGCAGTTCCTTTATATTCTTTCACGGTGGCTGTGGTGCCGTTGACAGAGAAAACAAAGTCACCGGAGGTTACATCCTTTGCGGAAACACCGAACATAAAAACAGCCATGAGGCATGTGAAAGAGCAAATGAAAAGCAAAGACCTGAAAATTTTTCTTTTCATTAGACAGTCCTCCAATTTAATTCTGGCTTAATTTTACCATAACTTGATTCAAAATACAATTGTATATAGAAAAATTTTTAAAAAATATTGTTTTGTTAACCGTTTATATAAAAATCCTCAAAATCCTTGTTTATTTTCATTTCTTTGAGAGAATAAAGCACACTTCTGAAATCTGTGTGAAATTGCGGAAAAAAGAAAAAGAGACGGGCGAAACCCATCTCGTAAATTTTCTTTTGAAATTATTTTGAAGCGTTGAGCTTTGTTACAAGAGCTGACTTCTTTCTTGCAGCGTTATTCTTGTGAAGAAGACCCTTTGCTGTTGCCTGGTCAATCTTCTTAACTGCTGCAGTAACAAGAACTTCCTTGTCTTCTGCGTTTGCTTCAATAGCAGCGTTAGCCTTCTTAAGAGCTGTTTTGAGGGCTGAGTTAGCTGACTTATTACGAGCTTGCTTTGTTGCGTTAACGAGAACTCGCTTTTTTGCTGATTTAATGTTAGGCACGATTTACACCTCCTCTAATCTTGTGTCATGCAGAGCATATCATAACATCTTTTGAAAGAAATTTCAAGATATTTTTGCAAATTTGGATATACTTTTTTTAAAGCGACAACAATACTAACATATTATTGTGCATAATGCAATACTTTGAGGTGAAAAAAATGAATTTTCGCACGGATCTTGCCCTTGAAAGGCATGAATTGTCAAAGGAAAAGGACAGTGAGGGAGTATCCTTTCAGTGCTTTCATGAAGAGGGAATGACTATTTCAAGAATTGAAATAACCTCACAAAAGGGTGCAGATAAGCTTCAGAAGCCCATCGGGAAATATATAACTCTGGAAATTCCGTTCCTTAAAAGCAGCGGGGACATTCTTTCACCGGCGGCAGAAATTCTTGCAAGGGAAATCAGGTCGCTTCTGCCGTCAGAGGGTACGGTTCTTGTGGCGGGGCTGGGAAATGACAAAATTACTCCCGATGCCCTCGGACCCGAATGTATTGAAAAGCTTCTTGCAACAAGGCATATAAGTCCTGAGGTGGCACAGTCAATCGGCTTTTCCTCACTTCGCTCCGTTGCGGGGATAGTGCCCGGTGTTCTCGGTAATACGGGTATTGAAACGGCAGAGATTCTTGAGGGAATTACGGAAAAAATCAAGCCGTGCGCACTCATTGTGATTGATGCTCTCGCTTCAAGAAGTCTGTCACGCCTCGGCACAACGATTCAGATGTGTGACACAGGTGTATCTCCGGGCGCAGGGGTGGGTAACAAGCGAAGCCGCATTGATGAAAAAAGCATGGGGGTTCCCGTTATTGCCATCGGAGTTCCCACTGTTGTTGACGGTGTGACAATGACACTTGATATTCTTGAAAAAGCAGGGATTGACATTGAAAAGGTGCTTCATCGCAATCAGCTTTCAATTCAGGAAAATGTTATGGTAACGCCAAAGGAAATTGACAATGTGATTACCCGTGCTGCCGGCTTCATTGCTCTCGGAATAAACAAAGCCCTTCAGTGGCAGCTTCCTCTGGAGGACCTGGCGGCAATTGTCGGGTAATTTTTTTGGCTGCGGCTGAATAAAATTAAAGAAAGACAGCAATACGGAGGATTTGAGAAAACATGAAACATAAAGAAGCTTTTCTTATTAAATTTACGGTATTTACGGTTGTGTCGGCAATTTTAGTCGGTATGGTTTCTCTTTTTAAGGAGCCCTTCATAAATTCAGGCATTGATATTGTTTATCTTGCTGCCAAAAGCTATCTTCCCGAAAAGGGGATAACCTTTTACCCGGTCAGTGAGGAAATCACCGTTAATGCCGCCGTTACAACCGTGGAAAGCTCAGCTTCTCAGGTCAGTACGGAAAATGAAAAAACAACCTCGGGCACAACTCAGGTGCAGAAGCTGAACACAGCCGTGGTTAAAAATGAAGCGCTCACCGCCGTGGATGAGGATATCAGAAAGCTTATTGAAGAAAAAGAAAAAACTGCCGCAGAGGATAAAAAGGACGGAGATATTTCGGAATATCAGTATATAAACGACGGGGTGACCGACAAATACGGACTTGTCAGGGTCAAAAATGTGAACAAAACAGAAATCGACATCGAAAAAAAGCTCAGTGAAAAAATTGACCTGAGTGTTGATAAGCAGAAGCCCGCCGTTCTTATTTTTCACACTCACACAACGGAAACCTATCAGATTCTTGACCGTGGCTTTTATGAGGAGGGCTTCATGACCCGAAGCAATGATTCCTCACAGAACATGGTAAGGGTAGGTAAGGCAATCTGTGAGCAGATTGAAAAAGCGGGTTATAAGGTTATTCATGACACGGCTGTTTATGACGGAAAATATTCGGGAGCCTATGACCGTTCAAGGGCAGGTGTTGCAGAATATCTGAAAAAATACCCGTCAATTCAGGTGGTGCTTGATATTCACCGTGATGCAATTCAGCAGACCGACGGCACCAAAATCAAGCCCGTGGCTGAAATAGACGGAAAAAAGGCGGCTCAGGTCATGATTATAAGCGGTTGTCAGGAGGAGGGGAACAGCGTGACCAATCTTCCTGATTGGAAATACAATCTGACCTTTGCCGTTCACCTCCAGAATAAGCTGGAGGAGCTTTTTGAGGGCATAACAAGACCACTCTACTTTTGTCCGAGAAGCTACAACATGAATCTTACCCACTGCTCACTTCTGATTGAAGTCGGCTCGGATTCCAACACACTTGATGAGGCTGTATACACGGGAAAATGCATCGGCAGGGCAGTGGCAGAAATTTTAAAGGAATATGAGGAGTAAATATGAACAAAGAAATGAAAAGGCTTTTCGGAAAATTCTTTTTCGTCAATGTTATAATTGCCTGTATGATTCTGTTTTGCTGCGGCTGCATCACGGCAAAGCAGAGGACATCATATAATGCTTATCTTCGGGAATATGCTGTTCTGAGCATGAAAAGCGAAGGCGAAAGGGTGAAAATGGAAGGCCTTTCACGGGAAATAGCCTTCACCCTTCCCCAAAAGCAAGAAATTGAAAAGCTCGGAAGATATCTTAAGCTTACTCCTCTGGCATCAACGGTGTTTTTCATTGAAAGCGCAGATGCCGTGATGCAAGAAATTTTTCACAATGTATTGACATAGAGGTAAAATAGTGCTAAACTTAGCAAAACCGAATATTTCACTTATGATAGAGGCGCAATTCATCAAAAGTATTTTTCCGGCAGATAAGGAGCAGCGCAAGCTCCGTCGGATAAAGAAAGGGATGGTTGCCGAAGGGGGTCATGCGAAAGGCTTACCTGGGCGGTTGAAATAAGATTCAACCGACTGTCGCATTTGCGGAGTGCTATTGTAATTGTATAATAACGGCCTCAGGCTGTAATTTGCAGATATTTTAACACTCGACGCAGAATCGGGTGTTTTTTTATAGCGAAATGTAGTAATTGAATTTTCGGGAAAATTTCTTAAAAAGGAGCAATTTAAAATGAACAGAAAGCCTATTTTTGAAGGAGCTGCATCAGCTCTCGTCACACCGCTTAACGAAAACGGAGTGGATTATCCCAAATTCAAGGAGCTGATTGAATGGCAGATTGAAGAAGGCATTGATGCCCTTGTTATCGCAGGTACATCGGGCGAAGGCTCAACCCTGACCGACGAGGAGCACAAGGAGGTTCTCCGTTTTTCCGTTGAAGTTGCAAATGGCAGAGTGCCCATTATTGCAGGTACAGGCTCAAATGACACAGCCTATGCAATCGAGCTTACAAAATATGCCTGTGAAGTCGGCTGCGATGCAATGCTTGTTGTCACACCCTACTACAATAAGGCAACCCAGAAGGGTCTTGTGAAAATGTTTACCGCAATTGCAGATGTAAGCACAAAGCCCATCATTCTTTATAATGTACCCTCAAGAACAGGCGTAAATATTGAGCCTTCAACATATGCCGTGTTGGCTGAGCACCCGATGATTCAGGGTATCAAGGAGGCAAACGGAAGCATTGATAAAATTGTTGAAACAATGGCTCTTTGCGGCGATAAGCTTGATCTTTATTCAGGTAATGATGATCAGATTATTCCTCTCATGTCCGTCGGCGGCAAGGGTGTAATCTCAGTTCTTTCAAATGTATTTCCGAAGGAAACCTCCGAAATGTGCCACAAGTTCCTCGACGGGGATGTTAAGGGTGCGGCAGAAATGCAGTTTAAGTACATACCTCTCATAAAGGCTCTTTTCAGTGAAGTCAATCCCATTCCCGCAAAAGCCGCAATGGCTGCGATGGGATATTGTGAGGATTATGTCAGACTTCCCCTCACTCCCATGGAGGACACAACAAAGGCAGTGCTTCTTTCTGAAATGAGAAAGCTCGGCCTGGATGTATAAGGTGATTTAATTATGAAAATTATTGTTAATGGTGCAGGGGGCACAATGGGTAAGGCTCTTTGCAGTATCATTGAAGGCAGTGAAAAGCACGAAACAGTGGCTTTTTGCAGCATGGAATACAGCACAGACAAGGAAAAAAGGATTTATTCCGGAATAAAAGAATATGAGGGTGAGGCTGATTGCATAATCGATTTTTCTCACCACAGTGCAACGAAGGATATAACTGAATATGCAGTGAAAAGGAATATTCCCCTTGTTATTGCCACAACGGGACAGACAGAGGAAGAAAAGACTGTGATTAAAGCTGCAAGTGAAAAAATTCCTCTTTTCTGCTCTGCGAATATGTCCTTCGGCGTTGCAATTCTTTCATGCCTTGCAAAAATCGTTGCAAAGGCAATGCCGGATTGTGACATTGAAATTATTGAAAAGCACCACAACAGAAAGCTTGATGTTCCGAGCGGAACGGCACTTCTTCTTGCTGACAGCATCAAAAGTGTCAAGGATGAGTGTGAATATAATATCGGAAGACATGAAAACGGTAAAAGAACGAAGAATGAAATCGGAATTCATGCAGTGAGAATGGGTAATGAGGTAGGCACCCATGAGGTGATTTTTGCCACAAACTCTCAGGTGATTACCCTTAAGCATGAAGCTGAAAACAGAGGGCTTTTTGCCGAGGGTGCAGTGACGGCTGCCGAATTCCTTGTCGGCAAGGAAGCAGGATATTACAACATGGATGATATTCTGTCCTGACGAAAATTTAATCAGCATTATACTTTTGGAGATGTTAATATGAGCATAAATATAGGTATTTACGGTTACGGTAATCTTGGCAGAGGTGTTGAGGACTCCGTGAAAAGAAATCCCGACATGAACCTGATTGCCGTGTTCACAAGGCGTGACCCCGGGTCACTTAAAATTAAAAGCGAGAATGTTCCCGTTGTGTCTGCAAGTGACATAAATGAATGGAAGGATAAAATTGATGTGCTTATCATCTGTGGCGGCAGCGCAACGGATTTGCCCGAAATGACACCGCTTCTTGCAAAAAGCTTCAATGTTATCGATTCCTACGATAATCATTCTCAGATTCCCGTACACTTTGCAAATGTTGATAAAGCTGCAAAACAGGGCGGAAAAACAGCGCTGATTTCCTGTGGCTGGGATCCGGGTATGTTCTCTCTTAACCGACTTTATGCTTCTGCCGTTCTTCCTAACGGAAAGGATTATACCTTCTGGGGCAAGGGCGTTTCTCAGGGACATTCCGATGCCATCAGAAGGATTGAGGGTGTTATTGATGCCCGTCAGTATACCGTTCCCGTTGCCGAAGCCATGGAGCGTGTAAGACGAGGTGAAGAGCCTGAGCTTACGGTCCGTCAGAAGCACACAAGGGAATGCTTTGTTGTGGCTGAGGAAGGTGCAGACAAGGAAAGAATCCGCAGAGAAATTGTTACAATGCCTGCTTATTTTGAGCCTTATGACACAACAGTTACCTTCATAACAATGGAAGAAATGAAGGAAAAACACAGTGAGCTGCCTCACGGCGGAAGCGTAATCCGTACAGGAAGCTCGGGTGAAAACAATTCACACACTCAGGTTATTGAATACAGTCTGAAGCTTGATTCAAATCCGGAATTCACCGGAAGTGTGCTTGTTGCATATGCCAGAGCAGTTTCCCGTATGTCAAAGCGTGGAGACACGGGCTGCAAAACAGTTTTTGATGTTGCTCCCGCCGACCTGACTTTGTTCGGCAGAGAAGAGCTTCTCAGCCATATGCTGTAAAAAAATAAACAGGAAAGATTGAGAAAAGCTATGATATGTGAAAATATAGGAGTAAAGGATAATCACCTCAGCTTTGCAGGTGTTGACACGGTGGCTCTTGCAGAAAAGTACGGAACCCCCTTATATATAATGGATGAAGACAGAATCCGTCATAATTGCCGTGCTTATATGAAGGCGATGAAGGAGCATTTCGGTGAAAACAGCTTCCCTGCGTATGCGAGCAAGGCGGCATCCTTCAAAAGAATTTATGAGATTATGAAGGAGGAGGGAATGGGAATTGACCTTGTTTCCCTCGGTGAAATCTTCACCGCACATAAAGCCGGCTTCCCCATGGAAAAATCCTTTTTTCACGGCAACAACAAAACCTTTGACGATGTAGACAATGCAAAAGCTTACGGAGTCGGCTATTTTGTGGCTGATAATATAAGTGAGCTTGATTTAATCGGACTCCGCAGCCGGTCGGATGAACAAAGCGGACTTCCGGCAAAAAAACAGAAGGTCATTCTCCGTCTCACTCCGGGCATTGACCCTCACACCTATGATGCTGTTGCAACAGGCAAGGTGGATTCAAAATTCGGCACTGCCATTGAAACAGGTCAGGCGGAGCAGCTTGTTAAAAAGGCTCTTGAAAAGGAATATATTGACATTGTGGGCTATCATTGCCATGTTGGTTCACAGGTGTTTGACAGTGAAGGAGATGTTTATCTCAACGCTGCAACCATAATGCTCAATTTCGGCGCAGAAATGCAGAAGAAGTACGGTGTTGAGTTTAAAGTGCTCAATCTCGGCGGCGGCTTCGGTGTGCGCTATACACAGGATGACCCTTATCTTGACATTGAAGCGAACATTGCAAAGCTCGGAAAACACATCAAAGCAACCTGCAAGAGTCTTGGAATTGATGTTCCGCAGATTATTATGGAGCCGGGCAGAAGCATTGTTGCCGATGCAGGTATGACACTTTATTCTGCAGGCACAATAAAAGAAATCACCGGCTATAAGAATTATGTTTCCGTTGACGGCGGTATGACGGATAATCCCCGTTACGCCTTGTACGGCTCAAAATATACGGTGCTTCTTGCAAACCGCATGAATGAAAAGGCTGACTTCACTGCAGATGTTGTGGGCCGTTGCTGTGAAAGCGGAGATATTATTCAGCCTTCCGTAACAATGCCCAAGCCACAAAGAGATGATATTATTGCCGTATGCACCACAGGAGCATACAACTATTCAATGGCATCGAACTATAACCGTATTCCCCGCCCGCCTGTCATCATGATAAAGGACGGCAGAGACTATGTAGCCGTGAGAAGAGAAAGCCTTGAAGACCTTGTGAGAAATGATGTGTAAGAAATGACAAATGAAAAAATAAAAGAGCTTTGCGAAGAAGCTTTCCGTGAAGCTGTGGAAATCCGTCGTATACTTCACAAAAATCCCGAGCTCGGAAGACGGGAAGAAAACACAACAAGACTGATAAAGGATTATCTTGAAAAATCAGGCATTGAAGCTACACAACCCCTTGAAACAGGGGTTGTTGCCACCGTTTACGGCAAAAATGCAGAAAAAACGGTTGCTTTGAGGGCTGACATTGATGCTTTGCCCATAACTGAAAAGACGGAAAGTGAATTCGCAAGCCGTAACGAGGGCATAATGCACGCCTGCGGTCATGATATGCACACTGCGGCACTTCTCGGTGCGGCAAAGGTGCTTAAAAAAATTGAAAATGAGCTTCCTGTAAATGTACGGCTGATTTTTCAGCCCGATGAGGAGGGCGACGGCGGTGCGCAGAGGCTTATTGAAAAAGGCGCAATGGACGGAGTTGATGAGGTATACGGAATTCATGTCAGTCCCGAGTATCCTTCTGACACCGTGGCTGTAAAATACGGCAAAAGCTATGCGGCTTCGGATATTTTTGAAATTACGGTTATAGGTAAAAGCGGACACTGTGCACAGCCTCACAAAAATGTTGATGCTATTGTCATTGCCGCACAGATTGTCACAGCCCTGCAGACCATAGTTTCAAGAAATATTGACCCGACCGATTCAGCGGTGCTCACAATCGGCACAATCAAGGGCGGAATTTTCCGCAACACAATTGCCGGCACCTGTGAGATTACGGGCGTTCTCCGTTCGCTCGGCAAAGAGACGAGAAAATACCTTTGTGACAAAGTTGTGCAAACGGCAAAGGGAATTGCACAGGCTATGGGAGCTGAAGCTGAAGTCAGAATCATCGAAAGCTATCCCGGAATAGTCAATAATGATGAAAAAACGGCATATATCGAGAATTGTGCCGCAGAGCTTTTCGGCAAGGATAAGGTTACGGTTATTTCCGCACCCGGTATGGTGACGGAGGATTTCGGATATTACCTTGACGAGGCACCCGGCTGCTTTTACCATATCGGCTGCGACAGTGAATATGTGCTTCACTCTGACCGCTTCAACCCGGACGAAAGAGCAATTCTGACAATGATGAAGATGCACGTCAAATCTGCAGTCGGTCAGGCTTAAACCGAAAAATCAAAGGACAGACCGTGAAAAGTCTGTCCTTTTTATATATCCGGCTGTTTAAGTCTCAGCGGAACATTTTGATTTTATCCACAACCTTCAGTCCGAGTTCTTCAAGCTTGTCATATCCGCTTTTGAAAAGCTCGTAATCAAGATAAGCGTCGGGGGTATGAGCATCAATACCGACAGTTACGGGCGGCTTCATTTCGCCGGCCATAAGCCAGAAATCCGGGTAGGGGTAGCCTTGCTTCCCGTCTGCCTTTGAATGAGAAAGACCAAGAAGATTATATTCAAGCGGTGTGTCAGTCTCTATTGCTTTTTCTATAATGTCACGGGAAATTTTTTCGCAATGCTCATCAAAAACGGGGTAGCCCCTCATAAAAATATCCGGGTGGGCAACATAAGAAAAAAGACCTGTTTGCATAGCTTCAATGATGTCGTCTCTGAAGGTGTAAAGGTGCTCGGGAGCTTTCATATTACCGTTATAAAGGCTTCCGGGCTCGTCCTTTGAAAAATGGTGACCGAGAATTATATAGTCAATTTCCTGCTTTTTAATCTGATTTTTGAGCCAAGGAATATACTTCGGAAAATACTCACATTCAAGGCCCAGCTTAATGCTGATTTTATCCTTGTATTTTTCCTTCAGATTTTTTATGCCGGTGCAATAATCCTCAAGCTCATTTTCATGCATTCTCATTCCCGAAACATAATCGGAAAAGGGCCAGGGGGAATGATCTGCAAAGCCGATTTCATCAAAGCCGGCTTCAATTGCAGCTTTAACAAATTCCTCATCTGTTCCCTTGGCGTGGAAGCAACGGAAGGTGTGGGTGTGATAGTTGTATTTCATTTATATCAAGTCCTTTAATACAAGTTTTAAGTTGTCGGGAGCCGAACCCGATATGGTTTAGTGAGGTCTATTTTCCCTGTAACTGCGTTAAAATTCTCGAAAGACGCAAGTCTTCCATCGAATTTATGCCTTGTTACAGAAAAAATATCCACTCATTAAACTTTGAAAAATCTCAAATGTTCGAGTTTATATGAATTTGAGA
>JAFUQS010000036.1 GCA_017472225.1 Clostridia bacterium
AGTTTAATGAGAGGATATTTTTTCTGTAACAAGTCATAAATTCGATGGAAGACTTGCGTCTTTCGAGAATTTTAACGCAGTTACGGGGAAAATAGACCTCATTAAACCATATCGGGTTCGGCTTCCGCCAACTTAAAAGCGTGCTTTTGCTTACTTTTGTCACAACCGACAAAAGTAAGAGCCCAAGCGGCTCGAGCGAGCAGAGACAGAGGAACAGATAAAACCTTGCCGTTTTTCACCACGGCACATAAAAATGAAGTTAAATACACCTTAAGTAGTCAGTAGTCGGTAGACAGTAGTCAGGAAAAAGATAAAACAGAAAGCCATTGTATCAAGCATTTTTCAGCTTTTTACAATGGCTTTCATATATTTAACTATTCGTTTTTTCAGGTGTTAAAAGGGGATTTGTATTTTTTTACATCCCCTTCATTATTTATATTGCAGCCTTCAGCTCAAGACGGAGCTTATCGCTTATCATGGCGATGAATTCGGAATTTGTGGGCTTTCCCCTTGAAACCTGAATGGTGTAACCGAAATAAGATGACAGAACATCAACATCACCTCTGTCCCATGCAACCTCAATTGCATGACGGATGGCTCTTTCAACTCTTGAGGGAGTTGTGTGGTTGTTCTTTGCAACGGTGGGATAAAGCTGCTTTGTGACTGCGTGCATCATTTCAGGGTCGGTCACTGTGAGAATAATTGATTCTCTTAAATATTGATAACCTTTTATGTGGGCAGGAACACCTATCTGACGCATGATTTCTGAAACTGTGAGCTGAAGGTCGGCAGATTGAACTGAGCCGTTATTTCCTTTGCCTGAGCCGTTGTTAATCCAATCAGCGATCTGAGTGAGTCTTTGTGCAAGCATATTAAGGTCGAAGGGCTTGAGAAAATAATAATCTGCGCCTGCACTGAGAAGTGTCTGTTCAAACGCCGGGTTATCAACGGAAGACATAATTGCTACAATGGGTCGCTTTTCAATTGTAACAACCTTGAGCTGTTCAAGAACGCCTAAGGCATCAATTCTCGGCATGAATGCATCCATAAGAACAATGTCGGGATTTAACTGCTTTATTGCTTCAATAATTTTTGAACCGTCCTTGGCAATCATTTTTACATCAAAGCCACATGCTGTCAGAAAAGCAGTGCTGTGTGTTGAGGGGTCATTACCTTCTTGTGTAATCATTATTCTTGTGCGTCTTGTCATGATATGTATCTCCTTTTACATAAAATGTGTAATTTCATCACTGTGACATATTATCACATAATCTTCCGTAATGCAATGGGAATTTTGTCGAATTGTAATTATTATTTGAATTATTTTTCTTTAATTTTCAAGTTTTGTTGATAATCATAGTAAAAAAAGCTGATTTTCTCAATGTGAGTTTGCTTCACAAAAAAATAAAAGGAGATTTTGCAAAAAAAGAGCACAGATAAGGAAAATCCTTATCTGTGCATTTTAAGCTTATGATAATTTATCAATCTATTGATGAAAACAGTTCTCCGCCACTTAGGCTGTCTTCCTCAGCGGGATAATCATATTCATCAGCCTCATAATTTTCATCTTCGTCAGTTTCTTCTGATTCATCAGATTCGTCAGATTCATCTGCTTCTTCAAGCTCCTCGCTGTCATCAATGTCATAGCTGGACTTTGTTCTGAATGCGAGAGCAAGAACAAGAATGAGAATCAGTGCCACTGCAACAAGAACGCTGATAACGATAATGAAATTATCCATCACAACTTGAACGAAGGTGCCAACCTGAGGCAGAATTCTGATAACAGTGCCCTTGACATTGCTTGAACGGATGAGCTCAACCTCACCGTCATTATGTGCCATGAATCTTTCATCGTCAATCTGTGTACCCTTAAGGGCAAAGGTGATTTTGCTTGAGGAATCGGTATAAGCGAAGGCATCATCCTCACCGAATGCCTTGTCTTCTGTTATAACAAGGTCGCCTTCGTTGATTTTGACTTCCTCATAGGTTTCGTCTGCAGTGAAAACATAATATTTTCCTGCAAAGGCATTGCCACTGTCAACACCGACAACAACCTTCATAAGACCCACACCGACGGCGGCAAGAAGAACAGCAAGAAGAACAATCATAAGAAGAAGCTGAAGGAAAATATTTTTTCTTTTTTTCTTCGGCTTGGCTGTTTCGTCGGCCTGCTGTTCATCTTCATACTCCTCGGCTTCTTCACCGCTTGCGAAGGAAGTGAATTCATCCTGAGCTTCTTCATCGGACGATGCAGATACCTGAGATATTGCTTCGGCTTCAGTCTGCACTTCTTCGGGAAGGGGAGCTTCTTCATCGGTTGTGCTTTCACCGGTAAGATCTTCCTTGTTTTCTTCTTCAAACAAGGGACTTCCCTGATGCTTTTCTTTTTTGTTCTTCTTTTTCTTTTTAATTATATTTTTGAGATAAGCGACATCATCGTCCTCATCATTCATGATTTTCATATAATCATCAAGAAGCTCCGACCTTTCTGAATTTCTCATAAGGTCAGGCTTTTCTTTTTTTGCCTTAGGCTCTTCCGGGGCGGAAACCTTTGAAACGGGGTGCTCTGCTTTTTTGTCTGCTTTAGGCCTTGGTGAAGCTGCCGATTTCACTGTTTTTGTGATGGGTAACGGCTGACGGACTGTTGGCTTTTCTGCGGGAGTCTGTTCCGGCTCACCGAAGCTTTTCATAAAATCGTTGAGTGCGTCAGAAAGCTCGTCTGAGGCTTTTTGTGCAGGTGTTTTTTCTCTCAGAGTCAGTTCATCCTGAAAAGAGGTAGCTGAGTCTTTGTTTTCATTGGAATCAGTGCCGGCGATTGCAGAACCCTTCTTTTTGATGGCATTCTGAGCAGCCATGGATTTATCATACAAATTGTTAAGCTCCGTGAGACTTTTCGGTCTGTAGTTTGCCAATCAAATCACTTCCTTTGTTTCTTTTTTTCGCTGATTACTGAATTCCTTTTTCAAGAATGACATTTATCATGTCACTGATGCTTTTAAGGTTTTTCATAATAGTGATATTTTCTGTTCTGATGTCAATTGAATTTTCCTTGGCACGGCGGACAATTGTGTTTGCCTCTTCCTTTGCCTGGGAAACAATGTCATTTGCTCTTGTTTCAGCGTCAGATTTAACCTTTTCAATTGTGCGGGTCAGCTTGTCGAACACCTCTTTGACAACCTCACTCTGATTTTCTTCATCAATTGTGAAGCAAAGACCCTGCTGCTCAAGGTCGGAACGGAGCTTTTCATATTTTGCTTCCATTTCCTCACCCCATGCAACGGCATTTTCATATTCCTGCTGAAGCATTTCTATATACTGATTTACCTGTTCTACATTATATCCGTTTTCTTCCAAGTTGAAATTAACAGAGGACATAGTATTCACCTCATAATAAAAAATGTTTATTCTTTAAAATTATACCTTATCAAATGTTAAAATTCAACCTAATTAACATAATTTTTACATGGATATTGCAATTATATTTTATAAAGCTCTGCTTATCTGACAGATTTTTCCTTGTTATTTTATTCCACTGTAACTGATTTTGCAAGATTTCGTGGCTTATCTATATCGCAGCTTCTTTTCAGTGCAGTGAAATAAGAAAGAAGCTGCAAGGGGATAATCTCTGCTGACGGTACGGTAAGGCTGCTGCAATCGGGGATAATAATACAGTGGTCAAGTGAGCTTATCTCATGCTCATGCTTTTTTGTTGAAACGGCAAGAACTCTTGCCGAACGGGCTTTTACCTCCCTGACATTGCTGTAGGTTTTTGTGAAAACATTTTCATCGGACATCAACGCTACCACCATGGTACCCGGCTCAATGAGAGAAATTGTGCCGTGCTTGAGCTCGCCTGCACCATAAGCCTCCGAGTGAATATAGCTTATTTCCTTGAGCTTGAGTGAGCCCTCCATTGCCGCAGCATAATCCGTACCTCTGCCGATGAAATAAGCGTGTTCTTTTTCGGTGAAAAGCTCGGAAAGAGACTCGGCTTTGCTGCGGGTTGCCACGATTGTTGCTTCAATTGTTTCGGGAAGACTCAGAATTTCTTCGATAAGCCGGCTCTGTTCTTTTTCACTCAGAATACCGAGAAGCGATGAAAAATAAACACCGAGGCAGTAAATTACGGCAAGCTGACAAGAATAAGCCTTTGTTGTTGCCACGGCGATTTCGGGGCCCGCCTTTGTGTGAATAACATAATCACCTGAAAGGGAAATAGTGCTGCCCTCAACGTTGACAAGGGAGAGCACCTTAGCACCCTTTTCCTTCACTTTTTTCATGGCGGCAATGCTGTCTGCCGTTTCACCGCTCTGGCTGATTATTATGCAAAGGTCATTTTTGCTCACGGGGGGATTGCGATAGCGGAATTCACTTGCGATGTCCGTATGAGTGGGAATTCCTGTCAGCTTTTCAATGATATATTTTCCCGATACTCCCACATGGTAGGCTGAGCCGCAGGCAACGATATATATGCCTCTTATAGCTTCTGCTTCCTGTTTTGTGAGGGAGAAGGAATCAAAGGAAATTCTTCCGTTTTTTATAATGTGGGAAAGTGTGCTGCGGACAGCCTCGGGCTGCTCCATAATTTCCTTGAGCATATAATGCTCATAGCCTTCCTTGTCTGTGTCGGTGCTTTTCAGTGTCAGCTTTTCGGGGGTAATAAAAATTTCTTTGAGTGCCTTGTTGAAAAAGCTTACCTTATCTTTTGCAAGAAGAATTATTTCGCCTGCCTTCGGTCGGAAAACCTTGTCTGCATGGCCCGAAATTGCAAGGGTATCAGATGAGACAAAGGTACCCTCGTCACCTGTGCACACAACAAGGGGACTGCCCAGCCTTGTACACACAATCTTTTCGGGAAAATCACGGCAAAGAATACAAAGGGCATAAGCACCCGTGAGCATTTTTGCAGTTTTTGAAACGGTGGAAACAAGATCTCCGTCATAATTCCTTTCAAGAAGGTGTGCAATAACCTCCGTGTCTGTATCGGAACGGAAAACATAGCCGTCTTTTTGCAAATCACTTTTTAATTCCTTGTAGTTTTCTATTATACCGTTGTGAACCACTGCAAAAAGCCCGTTCCGGCTCAGGTGAGGGTGTGAATTCACGGTTGAAGGTTCACCGTGGGTGGCCCAACGGGTGTGACCTATACCGACGGTGCTTGTGCTTTGCTTTTTTGAGGCAATTATGCTTTTCAGAACGGAAAGCCTGCCCTTTGCTTTTGTTATGTTGATTGAATTTCCTTGTGTTGTTGCAATGCCTGTTGAATCGTAGCCTCTGTATTCCAATCTGCCAAGCCCTTCAAGAAGGTATGGTACTGCCTTGTTGTTACCTGTGTAACCGATAATTCCGCACATAAAAATCTCCTTTCGGATTCTGTTTTTTTACTTTTTTCAAAAACACTTCCTCTTTAAGATATTTTATGTTATACTAAATCAAAATATAGAATAAAATTTAAGAAAAATGCAGAGGTGATTTTTATGGTATATGCTTTTGCGGCACTTGCAATTCTGATTTTTATTGCGGTGATTTTCGGGGCCAGGGAGCATAAGGCAAGCAAGGGAACGCTCACAAAGGCACCGGATGTGCTTCTTGTTTTAGGCTGCCGTGTGAGGGGTGAAAGGGCTGAGCCTACCTTACAGATGAGAATTGACAAGGCAGCTGAATACCTTAATGAAAATAAAGGCACTCTTGCAATCGTTTGCGGAGGTATCGTTCATAAGGACCAGCTCAGAAGTGAGGCTGAGGTTATGAAGGAGGGTCTTGTTTCAAAGGGAATTGAAGGTGAAAGAATAATTCTTGAGGATAAATCAAAAACAACGGTGGAAAACTTTATCAATGCAAAGGAAATCATGAAATCTGCGGGGATTGAAAAAAACAGCTCCGTCGCTGTGCTTTCAAGTGAATTTCATCTTATGAGAGTGAAGGTGATTGCCGAGGGCTGTGGTCTTACAGTTGAAACCCTTGCGGCACCGTCACCGAAAAAAGAGCTGATAAAAAATTATATAAGGGAGTTCTTTGCTTTTCCCATAACATATTCGGATATAAAAGGAGTAAAATAAAATGGCTAATGTAACAATGAAGGCATATAAGGTAAGTGAAATCATATTTAACAACAAGGTTAACGGAAAGGTTCAGTTAAAGCTCAGCAACAAGGTTTCTCACAATGTGCGCTATAACAAAAGCGGAGGCTGTGAGGCACTTCTCACTGTGGAGGTTTTTGACAAGGAAAACAAGGATGTTCTTAATGTGAAGGTTACTGTTGTCGGAGCGTTTGCGGTGAATCAGGGGGTAGAAAAGGAATTTATTCATGTTGAAACCTTCAAGGAGCTTTTTCCTTTTGCAAAGGCACTTGTTACAACACTTTCTGCAAATGCAGGTATTCCGCCCATCTATGTTCAGAATGTGGACATTGAAAAGCAGGAAATTTATCGCTTTGACATGAATAACGCCAAGGAGGAAGAATAAATGTCGCTTCTTTTGAATCAGCTCAAGGATGATGAGCTCGACTTCACTGTACGTTTTACCGATACTGACGGAAATGACGGTGTGTACGATTTTCTTGATATTGTGCATTTTGAGGGGAATGAATATGTTGTTGTAGCTCCTAAGGATGACGATGAGGGTTATGTTGATATATTCAGAGTCATTCCCGACGGAAAGAAAGAAAAATACGAAAGAACTGAGGATGACAGAATACTTGAAGAGGTTTTTGAAATTTTCAGAATAAAAAATGAAGACGAATTTGATTTTGTATAAAATTCAGGAGTAGTTTGAAAGAGGCTGCGGAGGACAACAATCCACAGCTTCTTTTTCTTTGTATTTCCTTGACAAATCCGTTAAAAATGATATAATACTTATGAGTTAGCGATTGCTAACTATATATTTTATAAGTAAAGTTAGTGTTGACTAACGGTTTTTGCAAGAAAAATCAGTTGACACTGACAAATAAATTGATGTTGAAGTTAGTTTTCACTAACACTGCTCAGGAGGTTTATTATGAAAAAAATCGTTGCTTTATTTTTGTTTCTTGTGCTTTCCGTGGTTCCTTTCAGCCTTTGTGCAAATGCCGTGGATATATCTGACGGAAAATACGAGGTTCCCGTTGTGCTTATGCACAAGGAGGATGAAAAGGAATCCTTCGGAAACAAGTATGTTGCTCAAACGGCACTGCTTGAGGTTGAAAACGGCAAAAAGACTGTGACTATTCTTCTCACCACGGATATGAAGGGTATTGAGTTTTCATATTACATAAACGGTACCCTTGAGGGCGAGGCTGCCGAGGGTACTCCCGTAAACGATATAACCGTAAAAGGGGAAAAATATGAGCAAGGCTTTGAAATTCCTGTTATGGCAGACGGTGATATCGGACTGAAATTCAGCGTTCCCGTAATGCCTATGTCACCTTCCGCAAGGCTCAGAATTGATTATGCAAATGCAGTTGCCGTTACGGAAAATGAGGCAGCTGCCACCGGGCAGACCACAACGGCTGCTGCAACCACCACAGCGCTGAGCACCACTCAGGCAATTACTTCCACCACGCCCACAACCACTGCTGCCGTGACGACCACTGAAGCCTCAACGGTTGCGACAACCGTTGCAACCACCGTTGCAGCCACGGCTCAGACTTCTGCCCCGGCAACAACCCTTCCGGCGACAGAGACTGCAGCTGAACAGCATCAGTCACAGGAGGAAAGCAAGTCTTCGTCTTCGGGCGAAACTGCAGTTATGATTGTCATTGCCGTGGTGGCAAGTGCCGTTGCCGTGTTTGGCTTTGACAGAAAAAAGGAGAATAAAAACAATGATGATAAATAAAAGGCTGATTTCCACTGTCAGCGAAAGCAAAAAGTATGTTGCGGGAAATGTGGCTTTCCAATGGGTCGGACTTGCTTCAAACATTACAATGATGGCGAGTATAACAAAGCTTCTTTCCGATGTGTTTGAAAATAACATCAGCACAAAATCCGTCGGCTCGGCTCTTGCCGCAACCGTAATTGCATTGGTTGTCCGTTTCATTTGTGCCATCGGCGCAAGTCGTATGGGATATCTTTCATCAAAAGAGGTTAAAATGAAGCTTCGGGAAATGATTTATTCCAAGCTTCTCAGGATAGGCGCAGCATATAACGAAAAGGTGCAGACCTCAGAGGTTATTCAGGTTGCCGTTGAGGGCGTTGACCAGCTTGAAACCTATTTCGGAGCTTATCTGCCTCAGTTCTTTTATGCAATGCTGGCTCCCGTCACACTTTTTGTTGTGATGAGCTTTATAAGTCTTCCCTGCGCCGTTGTTCTTCTCATTTGTGTGCCCCTTATCCCTGTTACAATTGTTGCGATTCAGCGTTGGGCAAAAAAATTACTTTCAAAGTATTGGGGTCAGTATACTGCATTGGGTGACAGCTTTCTCGAAAATCTTCAGGGTCTTACTACTCTGAAAATATATAAGTCTGACAAATTCAAAAACGAACAGATGAATGAGCAGGCAGAGAAATTCAGAAAAATCACCATGAAGGTTCTCACCATGCAGCTCAATTCCATCACCATTATGGACCTTATCGCTTATGCGGGTGCCGCTTTGGGAATTATCATTTCCGTAAGTCAGTTCAGAAGCGGAAGCATCTCTCTCTGGGGCTGTCTTCTGATAATTCTTCTTTCTGCCGATTTCTTTATTCCGATGAGACAGCTCGGTTCATTTTTCCACATTGCAATGAACGGTATGGCGGCAAGTGACAAAATTTTCCGTCTTATTGACCTTGATGAAGCAAAAGAGCCTGAAGCTGCTGCTGACATCAAAGGCAAGGATATAGCAATTGACGGTCTCACCTTCTCTTACACTGAGGACAGAGAAATTCTTCACGGAATAAATCTTTGCTTTCCCGAAAACAGCTTCACTGCAATTGTTGGTGAAAGCGGCTGCGGTAAATCCACAATAGCCTCAATTCTTATGGGAAGAAACAAAAGCTACGGCGGTTCTGTGACTGTCGGCTCTGTTCAGATTTCGGATATAGCCGAAAAAGAGATTATGAAAAACATCACATATATCGGTCACAACAGTTATCTTTTCAAGGGTACTGTCAGGGACAATCTTCTGATGGGTAGGCCCTCTGCAAGTGATGATGAGCTCTGGGCGGTACTCAGGAAGGTGAAGCTTGCCGATTTTATCAGAAGTGAAAAGGGTCTTGACACTGTGCTTAACGAAAAGGGCAGCAATCTTTCCGGAGGTCAATGTCAGAGACTTGCACTTGCAAGAGCCATTCTTCACGATTCACCGATATATATCTTTGACGAGGCTACCTCCAACATTGATGTTGAAAGCGAAAATGATATTATGGAGCTTGTTCATGCTCTTGCAAAAACAAAAACCGTGATTCTCATTTCTCACCGCCTTGCAAATGTAAAACAGGCAGACAACATCTATGTTCTTGAAAAAGGCAATGTTGCCGAGTCAGGCTCACACGATGAGCTTGTTAAGAATGAAAACGCTTATTATAAGCTCTGGTCTGCACAGCAGGAGCTTGAAAATTACACCGGAAAGGAGGAGAGGTGATGAAAAGAAGCAACTTTAAAATTATGGCAAGACTTATCGGTCTTGTGAAGCCGCTCACAGGCTATATGATTCTTGCAATCACCATGGGTCTTATCGGACACCTTTGTGCAAGCTTTATCACCGTTTTCGGCGGAGTGGCTGTTGTTAAGGCTCTGAATTTTCCCGTATCTCTTTCCTTCGGTTTAATTACGGCATTGCTTATAATTTTTGCATTTGTACGGGGTATTTTAAGATATGCTGAGCAGGCTTGTAATCACTTTATTGCCTTCAAGCTTCTCGCTCTTATAAGAGACAAGGTGTTTTTTGCATTAAGAAGGCTCTGTCCTGCAAAGTTAGAGGGCAAGGACAAGGGTAATCTCATTTCGGTCATTACCTCCGACATTGAACTGCTTGAGGTTTTTTATGCACACACGATTTCACCCACTGCAATTGCAATTCTTTTCACTCTTGCAATATGCACCTTCCTCTGGTTCTTCAGCCCTGTTTATGCGCTTATAGCTCTTTCGGCTCACCTTACCGTCGGCATGATTATTCCTTTCGTGATTTCAAAAATGAGTGGTGATGACGGACAGAGGTTCAGGGATAAATCGGGTTATATCAGCACCTTTATTCTTGATTCTCTCAGAGGACTCAACGAAATTCTTCAGTTTAATCAAGGGCAGAAAAGACTGCTTCAGATGAAGGGCCTCACAGAGGATATTTCAACCGATGAAGAAAGAATGAAGAAGGTAACGGGCAGAAATGTTGCTCTCACCAATTCCGTGATTCTCATTTTCGACCTCGTTATGCTTTTTGCCTCTGTTTTTCTGTTTTCAAAGGGCAAGGTTGATTTCAGCGGTGTTCTCATTCCTGTTATCACATTGATAAGCTCCTTTGGTCCTGCCGTTGCACTTGCAAATCTGGGCAGCACCCTTCAGAATACCTTTGCCGCAGGCAACCGTGTTCTTGATATTCTTGACGAGGAGCCTGTAACAGAAGAAATAACGGGTAAGGATAAGGTGCTGTTTGAAGGTGCTGAAGCGAAAAATGTCAGCTTTTCTTACGGCGATGAGCAGATACTTTCCGATCTGTCTCTCACAATACCGAAGGATAAAATCATTGGAATTGTCGGCAGAAGCGGCAGTGGTAAATCTACACTTCTGAAGCTGTTCATGCGCTTCTGGTCGGTGCAGAAGGGTGAGGTTTGTATTTCAGAAAAAAATGTTTCGCAAATCAATACCTCTGACCTCAGAGATATGGAAAGCTTTGTGACTCAGGAAACCCATCTTTTTAAAGACAGCATAAAAAATAATATCCGTATTGCCCGACTCGACGCAACGGATGAGGAAATTATTGAAGCTTCAAAAAAAGCTTCAATACACAGCTTTGTTCTCAGCCTTCCTGACGGCTACGATACAGATGTCGGTGAGCTTGGTGACACTCTTTCGGGCGGTGAAAAGCAGCGTATAGGTCTTGCGAGAGCTTTTCTCCATAATGCTCCTCTTATGCTTCTTGATGAGCCGACAAGCAATCTTGACAGTCTCAACGAAGCCGTTATTCTCAGGTCACTGAAGCAAGAAAGACAGAACAGAACGGTTGTTCTGGTTTCGCACCGTGAATCCACAATGCGGATTGCCGATAAGGTTTATTCCGTTGAGCACGGGAGGATGAGCTGATGAAAAATGTGCAGACGAAAAGAGAAAAGGAAAAATATATTGTCGGTGAGATGATTGCTCTTTACTGCAAGAAGAATCATAAATCCGGTAAAGAGCTTTGTCAGGAATGTCAGGCTCTTAAGGCTTACGCAGAGCAGCGTAGCGACAAATGTCCTTTTATGGAAACAAAAACCTTCTGTTCAAACTGCAAGGTGCATTGCTATAAGCCTCAGATGAGAGAGCAGATTCGCACGGTGATGCGCTTTTCGGGACCGAGGATGATTTTTCACCATCCCGTTATGGCTGTAAGCCACATTATTCAGACAAAAAAAGAGAAAAGAAAGTTGGAGGAAGAAAATGAAAGCTAAAAAGATATTTTTTATTGTGTTGGGCTGTATAGGAGTAGGCCTTGGTGCCGTGGGTGCCGTTGTTCCGATGATTCCGGCATTTCCTTTCCTTCTCCTTGCGGCATACAGCTTTGCAAGAAGCTCTGAAAAACTTCACACATGGTTCATCAACACCAAGCTTTATAAAAGCAACCTTGAATCCTATGTCAAGGGTCAGGGAATGACATGGAAAACAAAAATCAGAATTATGATTACAGTAACACTTCTTATGAGCTTCGGATTTTTCATGATGTTCCGCAAGGACCTTTACATTCCTTGTGCTGTTCTTGGCGGCGTATGGCTGTTCCATATTCTCTATTTCTGCTTCGGAGTTAAAAATTACAAGGGTCAGGAAGATGAGAAGCTTAAAGAAAACACACAATCATCCTCTGAGGGATGAAATATTCACAAAAAAATTAAACGGCACAGATTCATTGAGAATCTGTGCCGTTTATCTTTGTTCAGTTTATAACATCAATTTCAACCTTATTGTTAACATCAAAGGAAAGGTCTGAATTCAGGGCGTTGATAATACCCATTGAAATTTTCAGTGCGGTGATGTCAACGGAAATGTTCATATCATAGCTGATAAACTCAGTGTTTCCCGTTAATTTGTCAATTGTGACGGTAACGGAGGAGTTGTTGTAATACTGAGAAAATCCGCTGTAGGTTACTTCAAGCTCTCCCATATCGGTTGAATTGCCTGAGTTAAGGGTACTGATATAGGAATTGAGAAGGCTGCCCGAAAGAATATCAAATACCTTGCCGTGGTTTGTGTTCACGGTGGCAGAGGCGGGTGATGTCATGCTTTCCGGTTTGAGGGTGAAGACGATGTCATAGGTGGAGCTGCCGCCGTCAACATATTTTATGCTTTGAAGTGCATTGAGCTCGAGCCCTGAAAGCACCGTAAGGCTGCTTCCCGAAACGGGAACATTGTTGTAATAGGTCGTTTTTTCGGAGCTTGTTGCATCGCTGCCCAATTTTTCAACAACAGTGGTTGAGGGGTTCGCAAAGTCTGCAAACATTTCCTGAAGGTCGGCAGCGGTAAGCTCAGAACTTGAATCCGACAGAACAAAATTTGTGAAAACAGATGAGGTTGAACGAATGAGTCTTGGCGTTTCTGCTTTGACAAGGTTCATCTTTTCTTGTGCAAGGTCAAACAGACTCTGTTCGTCGGTGGCAGGCTTATCCCAGCTTTGGGAGGTGAAAACAATTCTTTGCTCAATTGCATTTTTTGCGCTTACAATAATCATGGCTGTGCCTTCGTCAAGAATTGTTACAACACCGTTTTCATCAACTGAAAGGATATCCGTGTTAAGGCTGCTGAAATAATATTCTGTGCCTTCGGGAAGAACAGTGACGGAAAGGGGGTATTCATCACCTACAAGGCAGTCACTGTAAAAGCCGCTGCTGACGGTTATCTTGGGTCTTACGAAAATCGTGATTGAATGAGAAGCACTCTTGTCAGGTGACCATGCGGTGATTACAGCTTCACCTGTGCCTGTGCCGTAAACAGTACCGTCAGAATCAACATAGGCAATGTTATTGTTGCTCGACTGCCATATAAGCTGATTTTTTGTAAAGCCTGCATCATCACTCACGGTGACATTCAGCTTTGCATTGCTTCCGCATTCCCATATTATATCATTTGAGGGCAATGAGATTTTTATCGGTCTTGTCCGCACTGTAAGCTTTGCAGTGTCTGTTACACCTGAATCTGTTGCCTTAACGGTGACTGTGAAGCTGAATTCCTCACCGGTTTCAGGCTCAACGGTCAGCTTTTTCGGAATAATCTGACCGGAGGAGGTAACAGTAACATAGTCACTGAATTTGCAGGTGGCTTTTTGTGTTATACCGAAAAGACCGGCGTAGGAATAAGTGTAATCACTTCCCGTGATTGTGAAGGCTTTGTTGGTTGTGTTGGTCGGGGTGAAGGTGGGCGTGAGCAGAGTTGACTCATTCATATAAGCAGTGATTTTTGACGGAACGGTGATTGCCGTTGATTTCACGGGAACAACATTCACCGTAACAGTGTCGGTAAAGCCGCCTTCATCAGAGGTTACGGTGATTTTTGCCGTACCTGTACTGATAGCTGTAACCCGTCCGTCGGAGTCGATGGTTGCAACAGCCTTATTGCTTGAAGAGAAGGTGATTTTTTTGTTGTCTGCATAAGAGGGGATAACGGATGCCTTGAAAACATAGCTGCTTCCTATTCCGAGGGAGCTTTTCGCTTTTGTGAAGGCAACGGACTCAACCTTTCCGTCGTCGGTTATGGCTGAAATACCGTCACGGGCACCGAGTGTTACCGAGCCGTCCTTGTTTACATAGTAGGCACGGATAAAGAATCTGTAGGCGGTGAGCTCCTCGAGAGCCTTGAAGGTGTAGGAGCTTTTTGAAGCGGGGAGAGTGTCGACAAGGTTCACCGTGCCGTCGGAATCCTTTCTGAGATATACATAATATCCGCTTGAATAGGGCTGTGCAGTCCATGTCATGGTGGCATAGGTGTTTGCAATAACCTTAAGGTCAATGTTTGTCACCTTTGAGACAGGGGTGAAAATCTGCTTTGAATTGCTGTTGAGATAATCACCGTAGATAATCTTTCCGCCGGTTTTGTAGCGTGAGCCGATTCGGAAGGTGTAATAGCAGCAGGTGTCAAGTCCCGTTACCTTATATGAGGTTGCCGTTGTGGTTTTCACCTTTGTGAAGGTGGGAGCCTTGGATGGGTCTGCTGTTTTGCCCACATAGATATCGTAGCCTGTGGCCCTTGTCACTGCATCCCATTTGATTGTTGCAGTGGTTGAGGTGAAGGAGGTAACCTGAACATTTCTGACTGCTGCAGGCTTTGTGATTGCCGTCAGCTCATTTGAATAAGTGCCGTAAACAGTTTTCTTGTTGAGGGTGTTACGGGCTCTTACCTTGAATTTATATGATGTTGCTCCCTTGAGTCCGCTTATGGTGACAGAGTTTGCGGAAAGAGTCTTTTTTCTTACCCACTTCTTGTTTGCCGTGTCATACATATAAACCTGATATCCGGTGGCGTTTTTAACCTTTGCCCATGAGAGCTTCACCGAATTTGCAGTGGTGACAGCCTTGAGGGATGAAACCTTGGCAACCTTTGTTTTAACCGTAAGGCTTGAATAGGGTGAATAAAGAGCCTTTGAGCTTTTTGTGTAAGCTCTTACTCTGAATTTATAGATTGTTCCCGGTTGAAGCTTTTTGATGGTTACACTTGTAGCTTTCACCGTAGCCTTTTTTACCCACTTACCGGTGCTGCTGTTATACATATAAACCTGATAGGAGGTGGCACCGCTTACCTTCTTCCAGCTGAGCTTTACAGAATTCACATCGGCAGCAGCTTTCAGCTTTTTGGGTGATGCAGGTGTGATGTAAAACTTTTTTGTAACACTGCCGTTGTAATTCCCTTTACCCTTGACGGTGAGGGTGGCGGTGCCTATGCTTTTATTGTTTTTGTATGTAACGGTGTAGCTTTTGGATGAAAGCTTTTTGCCGTTCACCTTAACGGTAACCTTGGGCTTTATATAAGAGCCTGTGTAGCTGTGAGAGGTTGTATAGGTGACAACTGCTTTTGAAATTGAGGTTGCCGCACTTGCGGGAAGGGCGAGCAGAACAGCCAGAAGCAATACGGAAAAAGCAGTCAGAAGTGCAGTTCGTAATTTTCTGTTCATCTGTGAGCCTTCCTTTCTTAAAATCCTAAATTCTCATTGACAAGAATAACATGAATTCTGTCCTTGTCTCTGCTGCGGCGGGTTACAACAATCTGATTGCAGATGCAGTCATCACAGTAGCAGTTTCCGCATTTGCCGTTGGCGGCACAGGGAGTGTTTTTGTGAAGTCTGATTGTGTTCGGCGGTGAAGCGACATTGCGCACTCTGTCATAGGCATCTTCAATCTGCGGAACAACCTTGTTCATTCCGGTTACGATGATAACCTTTTCGGGGCCGAAAATAAGGCTTGCAACTCTGTTGCCGTTGCCGTCGATGTTCATAAGCTCACCGTCAAGAGTGATTGCATTTGTGCTCATAAGGTAATAATCGGCTGAAAAAGCCTTCTTGTAATATTCCTTCATTTCCTCGGGTGAGTAGTCTGCTCTGTCTATTACATTATATTTTCCGCTTTCGTGAAGTTTCTGCGGAATTGAACATTCCTTGATGCTTTCCGTACCGCCCCAGGTTACGGAGCTGTTTTCAGCGAGCATTGAAAGCACAAGCTCACAGCAATCCTCCTTGGTTTCACAGTAATAGCCGTTCATGTTTCTTTTCTTAAGAGCTGAGATGATAGCTTCAGCCTGTTTTTTTCTTGCAGCTTTTATAAAACTCATAAGATTCACTCCTTATTAAGAAATCATAATTATACATTTTATATTATAACAAAAAAATCCTTGTTTGGCAATACTTGAAAGGCTCTCAGCAAAAATCATAAAGAATTTTACAAAGCTGAAACAAAAAAATTTCCGGAATACGGCTTACAAAAATTTAAAGATATGAAAAAGAAAAAACAGAGAACAATATAACAGACAGCCTGATTATGACCTTTTTAATTGGGTAATCATGCCAAAATAATTTAAAAGACGAATATATTTAGTAAATTTTTCACAAAAAACAAAAAAGGTCTTTTATTTTTCGTTATTTGATGTTATAATACGTTAGTTGAATAATGACTTAGTGTCTTCAAAAGAATTTGAAGATGACCTGATATATTGTGGAAAAGGTTTCCGAACAACAAAACGGAAAGAGGAGAATGATTTTGGAAAAGCTCGTTATCCATGGCGGTAACAGATTGAGCGGAGAAGTGGAAATCAGTGGCGCAAAAAATGCTGCCGTTGCGATTATTCCTGCAACTCTTCTTGCTCAGGATGTATGCCGAATTGAGAATATTCCCAACATCAGCGATGTAAGCTGTATGGTAAGAATACTTAGCCAGATGGGTGCCCAGGTTAAGTACATCAATAAGCACACCCTTGAAATTAACACAAAAACAGTAAATTCTTATATTGTACATCATGAAATGACAAAACAGCTCAGAGCATCCTATTATCTTATCGGTGCTCTTCTCGGAAGATTCTGCAGAGCTAAGGTAGCTCTTCCCGGCGGATGTAATTTCGGTGTACGCCCGATTGATCTTCACATCAGAGGTTTTGAGCTTCTCGGTGCCAGAACCAACAGCGAGGGCGGTATGATCAATGCTGCTGCAGACCATCTTACCGGTTCAGCTATCTATATGGATAAGGTTTCTGTCGGGGCAACTATCAACATTATGCTTGCGGCGGTCAAGGCGAGAGGTCTTACCATTATCGAAAATGCCGCCAAGGAGCCTCATATTGTTGACCTTGCAAACTTCCTTAACTCAATGGGTGCCGATGTCAGAGGCGCAGGTACCGATGTTATCAAAATTCACGGTGTTTCCGAAATGCACGGCTGCACCTATTCAATAATTCCTGACCAGATTGAAGCCGGAACCTATATGGTTGCCGCCGCCGCAACAGGCGGAGATGTGCTTGTGAAAAATGTTATTCCCAAGCACCTTGAATCAATTTCTGCAAAGCTTATTGAGTGCGGTGTCAGGGTTACCGAATATGATGATGCACTCCGTATTCAGTCTGACGGTAAGTTCAGAAAGTGCAATATCAAAACAATGCCTCATCCGGGCTTTCCTACCGATATGCAGCCTCAGATGGCGGTGCTTCTCACCGTTGCAAACGGAACAAGCATTGTTTCCGAGGGCGTGTGGGATAATCGCTTCAAATATATTGAACAGCTTCTCAGAATGGGCGCAAATGTTCAGGTTGACGGAACAATTGCCGTTTTCCAGGGTGTTGAAGAGCTTATGGGCGCACCCGTAAGAGCTGATGACCTTCGTGCAGGTGCCGCAATGATAATTGCAGGTCTTATGGCAAGGGGCACAACAGAGGTTGAGGATATTGTTTATATCGACAGAGGCTATGAGGACTATGTTGAAAAGTTCAGGGAGCTTGGTGCCGATATTTACCGTAAGCAGATAAGAGACGATTCAGCAAAGCCGGCAACTGCAGGCTGAAATGACAGTATAAAAATCCGGTAAAGCAACACCGGATTTTTTCTTTATGAAAGGACGTAAGATATGGCAAGATTCTGCTCACTTTTTTCTTCCTCATCGGGAAATGCAACCTTTATCGGTTCGGCAAAAACCGGTGTTCTTATTGATGCAGGCGTGAGTGCAAAAAGGCTCAAGGAAGCACTTCTTTCAAGAGAAATCGATCCGGCTTCAATCGGTGGAATTTTTCTCACGCATGAGCACAGTGACCATATCAAGGGGCTGAGAATTCTTGCTTCAACCTATCGTATTCCCGTTTATGCCACCGAGGGTACAATTTCCTTCCTTGAAGAAAACGGACACATAAACGGAAAATTCCCTTTTGAAATTATGCCACGGGAGGGCATCGAGGTGGGCGATATTTTCATAAAAAGCTTCTCCACTCCTCATGATGCTGCCGAAAGCTGCGGCTATCAGATAACAATGCCTGACGGACAAAAGGCAGCCGTTGCAACGGATATCGGTCATATGACGGATACAGTCCGGGAAAATATCATGGGCTGCAGCCTTGTTATGCTTGAGTCAAATCATGATGTCGGAATGCTTCAGAACGGGCCTTATCCCTACTACCTTAAAAGGCGCATACTTTCTCCGGTGGGACATCTTTCCAATGCCGATTGCGCAAAAACTGCCACTGAGCTTATAAAAACAGGTACTACAAGGCTGTTTCTGGGGCATCTCAGCGGTGAAAACAATTTTCCTGACCTTGCTTTTCAGGAAAGCTATGCTGCCATAACCGAAACAGGTGCAGTGCTTTCAAGGGATTATATTCTTGAAGTTAACAAAAAAGAGAACGACAAGGGAATTGTCCGTTTCTGAGGTGATAAAAATGCTTAACATCACAATTATTTGCATTGGTAAATTAAAGGAGCAGTATCTCCGTGATGCTTCGGCGGAGTATGTAAAGCGTCTTTCATCTTCGTGCAAGCTCAGTATTGTTGAGCTGAACGGTGAAAAGCTGAGCGATAACCCTTCGCAAAAGGAAATTGAGAATGCACTCCATGCCGAGGGAAAGAGAATAATTGAAAAAATTCCTAAAGGCAGCACCGTTTATACAATGTGCATTGAGGGCAAGCAGAGAACAAGTGAGGAGCTGAGCTGTGAAATTGACAACCTTGCCGTGACGGGCGTGAGCAGTCTTGTATTCATCATCGGCGGTTCATTCGGCCTTTCCGATGAAGTGAAAAAGCTCAGCCATCAAAGGCTTTCCATGAGCAAAATGACCTTTCCCCACCAGCTTGCAAGAATAATGCTTCTCGAACAGATTTACAGGGCAATGCAGATTTCCCTGGGGAGTAAATACCATAAGTGAAGCAGGCAGGTCGGTAGGCAGTAGGCAGTAGACAGTAGTCAGTAGTCGGTAGTCAGAAAAAAGCCTCCTCTTCAGAGGAGGGGGAAACATTTAAGCGGTGGAGGAGTCCGTTTTTATAAAAACATAGTACAAGTTCGTAGGACGCCCGATGGGCGTCCTTTTTTTATCGGGCTATATTATCATCTAATTTTGAAAGTCGATTGACCGTCAAGGTGCTATCTTTCCTGTGCCGAAGGCACCCCTGACTACTGACTCCTGACTACTGTCTACTAAAAAGGGGCGTCCTTTTTTTATCGGGCTATATTATCATCTAATTTTGAAAGTCGATTGACCGTCAAGGTGTTACTTATCTTGCACCGAAGGCACCCTGACTACTGACTCCTGACTACTTTCTACTCAAGGTGTATTTACCTTCGCTTTTATGTGCCGTGGTGAAAACGGCAAGGTTTTATCTGTTCCTCTGACTCCGCTCGCTCGAGCCGCTTGGGCTCTTACTTTTGTCAAGCGTGACAAAAGTAAGCAAAAGCACGCTGGCGGATTAGCTTCCGCAAGAACTAAAAAT
>JAFUQS010000002.1 GCA_017472225.1 Clostridia bacterium
AATCTCAAATGTTCGAGTTTATATGAATTTGAGATTTTCTTCGACGAAGGAATACTTGCCGTATTGCAAGGAGAAAAAATTTCAAAGGCGTGTGAAATCGGACATTTGAGACATATCGTGTTCGACTCCCGCCAACTTAACCTTGTGATATCTGAGATGACAAACATCGTCACCGTTTGCAATTGTTTTTGGAAGGTCAAGCTCTGCCGAGTATCTTTCACCGATACCTCTGTCGCCGCACATTGCAATGTCACAAAGTGTTGCAATTTCCTCATCGGAGCAGCCTGCCTTCTGCCATGCCTTGACAAGGGGACAATAATGAAATTCAATTTCCAGCTCGTCATCGGTGGAATTTTTGATGTCCATTTCAAACACCCATTGTGCCGGAAGTGTGAAAAGAGTTTTTCTGAGTCCCTTCAGGGAATCGGTGCCGCCCTTTTCAACAAGACCCTTGCCTTGCATAAGACCGCAGCGTCTCACGGCAGCAGAGCCGAAATCCTTCGGATCAAGCCCTCTTTTCTGAGCTTCATCGCAAAGAAGGTAAAGCCATGTTGCTCGGTGCTCAAGCTGTTCACGGACAGCAGCTATGATTGGATTTTTGATTTTTGCTTCGTTTTTAACCTTACTCATTTTGATTGCTCCTTTTTTATTTTATTCTGCCAGAGTATTTTTGAAATAAAGAATTTCGCCCGTGGAGGTGAAGGTGACTGAGCTGACGTTTTTGCCGATACCGTAATAAACAGCCTGTTCATAAAGAGGAATAAGTACACAGCTTGAAATGAGGTATTTTTCCGCTTTCAGAGTAGCATTGAGGGAGGCTTCGCTTCCGTCGGCAGTTTTGATTGAACGGATAATCTGGTCATACATTGAATCCGAAAAATTACAGATGTTATGCGCACTGTCCGTTGAAAAACGCAGAACACCGTTGAATGCCGTAACCGATGAATAGGAAACGGGGCAAAGAGCTATCTGATAGTCACCGCTTTTTGTTCTTGATTGGAGAGTGACTTCGTCAACCGCTTCAACAAAAACATTGAAGTTAACACCTAAGGTGGACTGCCATGACTGCATAATCATTCGTACAACCTCTTCATGCGCCTCACTGCAAAGCACCGTTACCTCAATGTCATCCTTATCGGTTTGCAAAAGACCCTTTTCGAGAAGAGCTCTTGGGTTTTTGCTTGTGTAAAGGGAAAGCTTTTCCGCCTTTTGTCTGTAAGGCTCACCTGAAAGAATCATTGATGAGGGGATGATTCCGTCTGCTGTCAGCTCACCGAGCTGCGAACGGAGGGTGTCAACATCAAAGGAAGCCGCAATTGCACGGCGGATATTTATATTGTTGAGGTTTTCATCCTTGCAGTTGAAAATAAGTGACATAACAGAGCTTGGGAAGGCGGCTACGGAATATTTTTTGCTGTCTGCAATTTCTGATGCCTGATCGGCAGTCAGGGGAGCGACATCATAGGTTCCGTTTTTGATTTTATCAAGCCTTGTGGCTTGCTCGTTGTTCATGGAAAAATAAATTGAAGCGGGCTTGACATTTGCACTGTCGTAATATTTTTCATTCCGCCTTAAGGATATTGAAGTATCATCAGCCCAGTTGCTGATGTAGAACGGGCCGTTATAAAGGAGATATTTGATTGCAAGACCGTATCTTCCGCCGGTGAGCTCAAAAAAGGTTTCATCGCAGGGCATACAAGCAGGCTCAAGAAGGGTATAAAGAAAATCAGGGTCTGCCCATTCGAGGGTGATTACAAGGGTATGATTCCCTGTTGCCTTAACACCTAATTTTTCCTCACTCAAAGAGCCGTTGTTGACCTGAGTGGCGTTTTTGATGCTGTACAGATTTTTTGCGCCGGGAGACTTGGTTTCAGGTCGGAGAGCTCGTCTGAAAGCAAAAACGAAATCCTCTGCAGTGATTTTTGTGTCAAAGGTTTCTTTATAATTGTCACCGATGACAGCACCGGCATAAGAGGAAACCCTCCATTCGCAATCCTCACGAAGTCTGAAGGTGTAGGTGAGTCCGTCGGGGGATATGCTCCAGCTTTCGGCACAGCCCGGTGCGATATTTCCTTCGCCGTCAATTGTCACAAGACCTTCAAAGCAGTTGGCAATAATGTTTTTTGCACCCACATCGGAGATAATCTGCGGGTCAAGATATTCCGGGTCACTGTCAATCGGATATATAATCTGCGCATCGGAGCCTTTGCTGCCACAGGCGGCAAGGCTTAAGCACATGAGAAGGGTCAACATGAGAGAAATAATTCTTTTAATCATAATTTTTCAATCCTTAATTTAATAAGAAATAAGTTTATTTTCTAAAATCGAAAGAAAACTTCTGCCTTTGTGGTATAATGTTTAATCAGAGGTGATTATAATGAACACAATAGTAATATGTCTTTTATCCTGTGTGCTGATACTTCTTATTATAAGCATTGTGCTCTTGTTTATTTTGCTTAAAAAGAATAATAGCAAAGATTCTGACACCCTTTTGAAGCAGGAAAAAGAAAACGGACAAAAAGTGGAAGCTCTGTCCAAGGATATGAGCAACCTCATAAGAGCTGAGTTTCATCAAAGCAGAATGGAGTCTGCAGGTGCTCAGAAGGCACAGAGACAGGAGATAGGCTCTGCAATTGAGGGAATGAATATGAAGCTCACACAGATGACCAAGGACAACTATGAATTCAACATAAAAATGTCCGAGCTTATTTCGGGCAAGCTTCTTGATATGCAGAAAAACAATGAGCAGAAGCTTGAGCAGATTCGTCTCACCGTTGATGAAAAGCTCAATGAGACTCTCACAAAAAGGCTTGATTCCTCCTTCAAGGCAGTGAGCGAGCAGCTTGAAAATGTTTATAAATCCCTTGGTGAAATGAAGGTGCTTTCCTCGGGAGTTACTGAAAATGTAACATCACTTAACAGAATTCTCACCAATGTTAAAGCAAGAGGAACATGGGCAGAGGTTCAGCTTGAGGGACTTCTCAACGAGACTATTCCGGGAATGTTTGACAAAAATGTTATGACAAATCCAAATTCAAGAAATATTGTTGAGTTTGCAGTTAAAATACCCTCGGGTGAGGATAAGAGCGAAATTACTTATCTTCCCATTGATTCAAAGTTCCCCGTTGAAGCTTATATCCGCCTTTGCTCTGCTGCCGACAGCGGTGACACTGCAATGGTTGAATATGAAAGAAAGAGCCTTGAAAGCACAATTCTTGTTCAGGCAAAGGAAATCAAAAAGTATATCAATGAGCCCCGCACAACTCCTTTTGCGATAATGTATCTTGCAACAGAGGGACTTTACAGTGAAATCATTTCTTCAAAAAACGGCATTGCTGAAAAATGTCAGAATGATTATTCGGTTATGATTGCGGGACCAAGCACTATTACAGCCTTGCTCAACTCACTTTCAATCGGCTTCAGGGCAATGGCAATCAACGAAAAAGCAAAGGAAGTAAGACAGCTTCTTGCTGCGGCAAAGGTGCAGTATGACAAGTTCGGTATTGTGCTTGACAAGGCTAAGAAGAAAATCGACGAGGCAGGAAGAAGCCTTGAGGAAGCTCAGAGCAGAAACACCATTATCCAGAAGAAGCTTAAAGGCGTTGAAGCCATTGAAGCTGATGCCGCATCACAGATTCTCGGCTTAGAGGGAGACGATATATAAATGAAAACCTTAGGCTATTACAACGGTAAATTTGACGAAATTGAAAATATGCAGATTCCGATGTGCGACCGTGTGTCCTTTTTCGGTGACGGTGTTTATGATGCAACATATTCCCGTAACTACAAAATCTTTACCCTTGATGAGCATATGGACAGGTTTTATCGCAGTGCCGAAGCGTTGAAAATTGAGCTGCCGCACACAAAAGCCGAGCTTAAAGCCATCCTTAACGATATGGTAAGAAAGGTTGACACGGACTGCAATTTTGTCTATTGGCAGGCAACAAGAGGAACAGGCGTCAGAAATCACGCTTTCCCCACCGACGGCAGCAAGGCAAATATATGGATTACGATTACACCGAAAAATATTATGGATACCTTCAAGCCCGTGAAGCTCATTACAATGGAAGACACACGCTTTCTTCACTGCAACATCAAAACCCTGAATCTCATTCCTGCTGTTATGGCTTCACAGAAGGCTAAGGAAATGGGCTGCGATGAGGTTGTTTATCACAGAAACGGCAGAGTTACCGAATGTGCTCACAGTAATGTGCATATAATAAAAGACGGTGTTTTCATCACTGCACCAACAGATAATCTTATTCTGGCGGGTATTGCGAGGGCACATCTTATCAGGGCTTGTGAAAAGCTCGGTATACCCGTGGAGGAAAGACCTTACACCCTTGATGAGCTTTTTGCAGCCGATGAGGTTCTCATTTCCTCGGCAGGCTCATTGGGACTTGCCGCAACTGAGATTGACGGCAGAAGGACAGGCGGAAAATCAGGTGAGCTGCTCAAAAAAATTCAGACAGAGGTTCACAGAGAATTTATGGAAGAAACAGAAGTTTAAGCTTCTTAACTATTTACAAGCAGAAAAAATAGGGTTATAATAATATTTCAGATGAAAGTGGGGTGAATATCAATGACGGGCTATAACAGAGCATATGCAAAAATAAATCTCAATGCAATCAGCAGCAATTTTGATGCGGTCAGAGCAAAGGTAGGAGCCGATATCAAGGTGATGGCAGTTGTTAAGGCTGACGCTTATGGTCACGGCAGTGTTGAGGTTGCAAGGCTTCTCAGAAGCAGGGCAGATTATTTTGGTGTTGCAACGCTCAGCGAGGGAATTGAGCTCAGATGCTCGGGAATAGAGAATCCGATTCTCGTTCTCGGTTACACTTCACCCATGGAGTACGAACAGCTTCTCGGGTATGGCATCATGCCCACAATTTACAATGTGGAAGAAGCTGAACTTCTCAGCCGTGCAGCGGAAAAGCTCAACAAAACGGCAAAAATTCATGTTGCTGTGGATACGGGTATGAGCAGAATCGGTTTCAGAAATGATGCCTTGGGAGTAAAGGCTGTCAAGGATATTTCACTTTTAAATAATATTCAGCTTGAGGGTATTTTCACTCATTATGCAACAGCCGATGAAAAGGATAAGACCTTTGCCCGGGAACAGGCGCAACGCTTTGATGATTTCATAGCCTTGCTTGAGGGCGAAAATGTGAATATCCCGATTAAGCATATCAGTAACAGCGCAGGCGCAATTGAGTTTAGTGAAGCATATGATATGGTTCGTCTCGGTATTGCTCTTTACGGTCTTTATCCCTCAGATGAGGTTGACAGAACAAGGGTCAGACTCACTCCTGCAATGGAGGTTATCAGCCATGTTATTCATGTCAAAACGATAGAAAAGGGCACAGGAGTCGGCTACGGTCAGATTTATGTGGCAGAGGAAGAACGCCGTATTGCTACTGTTGCCATAGGCTATGCCGACGGCTTCAACCGTTGCCTTACAGGTAAGGGCTATGTTCTGATAGGCGGAAGGAAGGCTCCTCTTGTGGGTAAGGTCTGCATGGACCAGATTATGGTTGATGTGACGGATATACCCGATGTGAGGGTAGGCGACAAGGCTGTGATTCTCGGCAGAAGCGGAAATGAAGAAATCACTGCCGATGAGCTCGGAGCAATGTGCCACAGCTTTTCTTACGAAATCATCTGTACCTTTATGCCGAGAATAAAAAGAATATATTAAATTCAAAGTGCAAAACGCAGAATTACAGGAGACACAAAAAAATGATACGATTTGAAAGTGACTATACACAAGGCGCAACACCCGAAATCATACAAAGACTTGTTGAAACGAATATGGAAATGACCCCCGGCTACGGTATGGACGAATACTGTATGTCTGCTCAGAGAAAAATCAAGGCGGAAATCGGCAGAGAAGATGCTGACGTGCATTTTCTTGTGGGCGGCACACAGACAAACTTCACCTTTATTTCCTCTGTTCTCAGACCTCATCAGGGTGTAATCTGTGCCGAAACAGGTCACATTCACGTTCACGAAACAGGCTCTGTTGAAGCCTGCGGTCACAAGCTTCTGCCTTTGCAATCAGCCGACGGCAAAATCACTGCCGAACAGATTGCAGCGCTTACTGATAATCATTATGCCGACCCCAACTTCGAGCATATGACACAGCCTAAGCTTGTTTATATTTCTTTCCCGACCGAAAACGGTACAATTTATTCAAAAGCAGAGCTCACGGCAATTTCCGATGTCTGCAAGGAAAGAGACCTTATTCTTTTCCTTGACGGTGCAAGGCTCGGCTACGGACTTGCCTGCAAGAAAAATGACCTGACCATGGCAGATATCGCAAAGCTTTGTGATGCCTTCTATATCGGCGGCACAAAGGTCGGCGCACTTTTCGGTGAGGCTCTTGTTATTGTGAATGACAAATGCAAAAAGGATTTCCGTTATATCGAAAAGCAAAAAGGTGCTATGCTGGCAAAGGGCCGACTTTTAGGTCTGCAGTTCGACACTCTTTTCACAAATGGACTTTATCACAGAATTTCCCTTCACGCCGCTTCACTTTCGGAAAAAATTGAAGCTGCTTTCAAAAATAAGGGCATTGAGCTTTATTATAACTCCCCCACCAATCAGCAATTTCCTGTTCTTTCACAAGAGCAGTATGACATACTGAAAAAGGATTTTGTGTTCTCAGACTGGGGCAGAAAGGGTGACAAATATATTGTCCGCTTCTGCACAAGCTGGGCAACTGACGAAAAGGATGTTGAAAAGCTTTTGAGCGTGATTGAAACGCTGTAAAAAAATAACCGTCAACTGCAAAGCTGATGCCTGATAAGGAAGTATTTCTATAGTAGAAAAGGAATCTGATATACAAATTCCCTGCTTGTTACGATATAAGAAAACTGCCCGAAGAAGAGTAAGAAAAACTCTTTTTCGGGTAGTAATTTTTATATAGTGATATTCTGTGTCAAGACACAGAGTGATATTTCC
>JAFUQS010000037.1 GCA_017472225.1 Clostridia bacterium
GTATCCCTTGATTACTGCATGAAAAAGAGGTGAGTGTGTGAGCGAGACAATCATTGTAGCCATAATCAGCTTGTTCGGCACACTCGGTGGCAGCTTGCTTGGTGTACTTGCCTCAAATAAGCTTACAAATTACAGAATTGAGCAGCTTGAAAAAAGAGTCGAGAAACACAACAACCTTGTTGAACGTACATATCAGCTTGAAGAAGAACACAAAGTGGATGAAGAAAAATTCAAGGTTATCAATCACAGAATTGATGACCTTGAAGGATATCATAAACCTCAAAAACAGTAAAGAAAGGAAAGATTAACATGAAAAAGTTGTTTATTTCACAGCCGATGAACGGCAAAACAAACGAAGAAATTCTTGCCGTCAGAGCAAAAGCCATCGAGAGTGCAGAAAGAGAACTCGGTGAAAAAGTCGAAGTAATTGATTCGTTCTTTAAAGGTGCACCAGCAGATGCAAGTCCAATGTGGTACCTCGGCGAGAGCATAAAACTTCTTGCAACAGCAGATGTTGCTTATTTTGCTGAAGGATGGGAAAAAGCAAGAGGCTGTGTAATCGAAAATCAGTGCGCTCTTCAGTACGGTGTATCACTTGTTATTGAAGCACCATCCGAAACAGCACAGTTCACTTTTGAAAGAGCCTATGAAGCACTCAAGCACGGTGCTGACATTAAGAGAAGGCACTGGAAAGGCTTTTGGAGAAAGGAAAACGGCACAATCGTAATGCACTGCAAGGATGGCAGAAATATTCCTATTCAGGAAGCAGACGATATCTTCTTCACTCTTGATAATTTGTTCACTGAGGATTGGGAAATCGTCAACGGTGCAAAGATTAAAGATCTTGATATTTTAACCTTTACTTTCGGTGAAGCAATCAGAAGACTTAAGAACGGTCAGAAGGTTGCAAGAAAAGGCTGGAATGGCAGAGGAATGTTCGTTGTTTACCAGAAGGGTTATCCTCAGGGTATTCCTTGTAACAAACAGACGGCTGAGGCGTGGGGTCTCAATGAAGGGGATCCTTTCATCTGTAATCCCTATCTTCAGATTAAAAATGTAAACGGCTCTCATTCTATGTGGGTGCCTTCTATCGGTGATATTCTCGCCGAAGATTGGTACATTGTTGAATAATGAAAGGAGAATGACACAATGAAAGCTACATATGATATAACTGCTATTATCGAAATCGTCGTTGCCGTTCTTTCTGCTCTGGTAACAACATTCCTCATTCCATACATCAAAAAGAAGCTTTCCGCCGAGAAGCTCGCAGAGCTTCAGAAGTGGGTGGGTATTGCAGTTGAAGCTGCTGAACAGATTTACGGCAGCAAGACAGGTGAAAAGAAAAAGGAATATGTTGTCTCTTTCCTGCTCTCAAAGGGAATTGTGTTCGATAAAGAAGAAGTTGATGCATTGATTGAAGCTGAGGTACATAAGCTGGTACAGACACCGGCAAAGAAAACAGAATAACCACATACACAACGAAGCCCCGAAGGTAAGCCTTCGGGGTGATTTTTTTGTTACTTTTGTTGTTTTTTCGAACTAAACAAAATAGGGTGAATTTATGATTTTTAATTCATCTTAAAATTTTTAACACGCCTAAGCTTTTAAAAATTAAACAGGAGTTGAAAAAAATGAAAATATGGAAAGAAACCACAATAAAAAATCCGCTTTATGTAACCATATTGAA
>JAFUQS010000038.1 GCA_017472225.1 Clostridia bacterium
AGCGTGAAGCCATCTCCAAGATAAGATATCCCATAGCATAAGCTAGTAAGACCCCTCAAGGACTATGAGGTTGATAGGTTGCAAGTGTAAGTGCAGCGATGCATTCAGCTAGGCAATACTAATAGGTCGAGGGCTTGACCATATGCTTGGTTCAATCAAATACTACAATCCTCTTTCTTTTACTTCCTTTGTTTGGTTTTGAAGGTACATGAACTGATCCACTCATTTTGAGTGGATTTTTTATTTTTCTTGCGTTTTCAAATATTATTTGCTAAAATCAAGATATTAACTGCTGAAAACGGGGGAATTCAGAATGAGTGAAAATATATATCGTGCCGCAAGAAAGAAAGCCGCCCAAGGTCAACACCTTCTTAACAGCCTTGACACAGCTCAGGATGTTCTTCACATTGACCGTCTGCGCTTGTTAAAAATTGAAAATGGTCAGAAATGTCCCGACCCTGAGGATATAATATCAATGTCAAAGGTTTATGATGCACCCGAGCTTCGCAATTATTACTGTTCCAAGGAGTGCCCTATAGGTTGCAGCTCTGAGCCATTGATTTACGACGACCTTGATAAAATTTCTGTGCGCCTGATGTCGGCTTTGCACTTCCTTGAAAATGCTGAAGACAAGATTTATTCCATTCTTGAGGATGGCAAGGTGTCTGAAAACGAAAGGGCAGAATTTGAAAATATCCTTGACACCCTCGGCAAAATATCTTACAGTGCCGGTTCTCTGCAGCTCTGGGCGAAGAAGAACGGCTTTGAGGAGTAAAAAAATATGAACCACTGTTCTTGCAGTGGTTCTTGTTTTTATAACCCTTCCCTCCGGCACTTAATCCTGATCACTTTCTAATCTTGCCTTAAGCTCCTGCCACTTTTCCACAATCCAGAATCGTACCTCATATTTGCTGCCGCCCGTCACAATGTCCATTTCTTTTTCATTCAGCACATCCTTGAGCTCTTTTTCATTGCCGCTTGCTGCAGGCAGACACATGGGCGGAAACATAACACACCACCAATTCTGTCCCTCACCCTCACCTATAATCACCTTAACGGCATTATAATAACCGGCAGGCAGAGTGATATTTTCATATTGCCGTGTGGGAAAATAGCTTTTTGTTAATTCAACAGTGGCGGAGTATGTATATCCGTTCTCCCTGATGGTGCTCTCTGCTGTTTCTTTTAAAAGATTGATGTTGTCTTTGATTTTACTTTCCGCCGTTTTCAGAGTGTCATTCTGCGAAAAAACATCAGCTCCTTTTTCGAGTATTGCATCTCTGACCTTGAGCTTGAGCTCTTGTTCTTCTTTTGTGTCTCCTGAAGCTATTACATGAAGCCTGAGAAGATTATGCCTGATATCATCACAGTTATTTTCAAAGCTCACACAGCCTATGATACAAAGAAAAAGAGAAATAAAAACGGATAGCTCAAATATTTTTGTTTTCATACTTTTCACCTCACAGATATTCTTGGAATAAATTTCCGTAATATTCAATTTTTGTCTGCGGGATGAAAAATTTCTGCTTTTTCATGTATAAGTCTCGCCTTTTAATTAAGAATAAGTACTGCATATTATGGCGGAATTTGCCATACGAAATCTATTGACAAAAAAGTATCTTATGGCTAATATGAATGTATAAAGGAGTGATACAAATGAACATTTTTGACACTGTATGCACGATTTTAAAGGAACAATTGGAAATAGATGAAAGCGTGGAGCTGAGTGAAGCTACACTTCTTGATGAGCTTGATGCCGACAGTCTTGATGTTATTGAGGTTGTGATGGCGCTTGAGGACGGTTTTGACATTGAATTTTCTGATGAAGAAGCCGAAACGGTGCGTTCTGTCGGCGATCTTGTTGAGGTGATTTCATCAAAGCTTTAAGCAAACGGTGTGAGCACTGTGCTTATTGTACCTTTTGTGCTTGTGAAGGAGAGGAATGTTAAAAATGAAGTATAAATATATAATGTGGGATTGGAACGGAACCTTACTTGACGATTTGCAGATGAATTTTGATATTGAAAATATTCTGCTTTCAAGGCGTGGGCTTAAAAATATTGAAAGCATTGCCGAGTATCACGAAAAGTTCTGCTTTCCCATTATTCACTTCTATGAAAAGCTTGGATTTGACCTTAAAAATGAAAAATTTGAGATAATAGCAAGGGAATATGCTCATCTTTATGATGAAATGTACCCTATGGCAGAGATTTTTCCCGATGCGGAAAGGATACTCCGACTCATAAAAAATGCCGGAATAAGGCAGCTTATAATTTCACAAACCGAGCAGAGCTACCTTACACGGCAGGTTACATATTTTGAACTTGACCACCTTTTCACCGATATTTTGGGGAACTCTGATATTTATGCCCGAAGCAAGGTTGCCGTTGCGCAGAAGTGGATGAGCGAAAATGATGCAAAGCCCTCGGAGATACTTTTCATCGGTGACACAGTTCACGACAAAGAGGTTGCCGACAGTATAGGCTGTGACTGCGTGCTTATTTCAAGCGGGCACAATTCAAAGGAAAGACTTCTTTCTGTTGGTGTGCCCGTGCTTTCCGGTATCAGTGAAATTGAGGGTGTGATAAATTCATGAAAAGGGTAATTATTGCACCGGATTCCTTCAAGGGTACTCTTTCATCGGTTGAGGTCTGCTCAATCGTGTCTCAGGAGCTTAAAAAGAGATACGCCGACCTTGAAATTATCGGAATTCCCGTGGCTGACGGCGGTGAAGGTACGGTTGATGCCTTTTTGTATTCTCTTGGAGGTGAAAAGGTATACTGTAAGGTGAAAAGTCCGTTGGGAAACAATATAACTGCCTATTATGGTATACTCCCCGACGGCACTGCAGTGGTTGAAATGGCGCAGGCTTCGGGGATTGGTATTGAAAAGAAAAACAATGCGCTTAAGTCCTCCACTTACGGAACGGGACAACTGATTTTAAACGCTCTCGACCGTGGCTGCAGAAACATTCTTTTAGGTATCGGCGGCAGTGCCACAACTGATGGTGGTACAGGTGCCGTTACGGCTCTCGGAGGCAGATTTCTGAATGAAAAAGGGGAGAGTGTGCCATCCGGCGGTGAGGGACTATCCGCAATACATACTATTGATCTTTCGGACCTTGATGAAAGAATTAAAAAATGTGAGATTACCGTGCTTTGCGATGTTAAAAATCCTCTTTACGGCAAAAACGGAGCTGCTTATGTTTATGCTTTCCAGAAAGGCGCAAATGAGGATGATGTGAAGCTACTCGACTACGGACTCGAAAACCTTGCAAAAGTCGCTGAAAGGGCTCTTAAAAACGATTTTTCGGCTATGTGCGGTTCCGGTGCGGCGGGTGGACTCGGATTTGGCCTTGTTGCATTTCTCGGAGCAAGGCTCATGAGAGGAATTGACTGTGTTCTTCAGACAACGGATTTCAAAGAAAAGTGCAGAAATGCAGACCTGATTATAACAGGTGAAGGTAAAATGGATTCCCAGAGTCTTATGGGCAAGGTGCCCTTCGGTGTTGCAGAGCAAAGCGGCAAAAGCAGAGTCATTGCCCTTGTGGGTGTTAGTGAAATTGACAACACAGTTGCACAAACACACGGCATAAATGAAATTATTGAAACAAACCCGGAGCATTTTCCCTTTGAAAAAATTAAAACCGTGGCAGAGCCTATGCTGAAAAAAGCTTGTGAAAAAATTATTCTGTAAACAAAGAAAAATTAACACTTTTCTATTGATTTATTTGGAAAATTGTGGCTTAATATAATGTGGTAATATTCAGTATAAAAATTAAATGCAAAGGAGCATACAAAATGAGTAACATCAAAAGACTCAAATATTTTGTTGACGGCCAATGGCTCGAATCAAAAACAGAAAAGTATATGCCTGTCTATAACCCCAGCACAGGTGAAGTAATTGCAGAAACACCCTGCTGCACAGCCGATGAGGTTGTTTCAGCAATTCAGTCTGCAAAGGCAGCATTCCCCGCATGGTCAAACACACCTGTTATGAAAAGAGTACAGGTGCTTTATAAGTTCCGTGAGCTTCTTATTGAGCATATGGACGAGCTTGCAGAGCTTTGTGCTCTTGAGCACGGCAAGGTGCTTTCAGAAGCAAAGGGCGACATTCTCAAGGTTAAGGAGCCTGTTGAACACGCACTCAGCGCACCCTCACTCACAATGGGCGACGCTATGAGAGATACCTCAAGCGGATATGACACTACTCTTTACTATGAACCCGTAGGCGTTTTCGCAGGTATCGTACCCTTCAACTTCCCCGGTATGATTCCTATGGGCTGGATGGTTCCCTGCTGCATAGCTTGCGGTAACACTATCGTTCTCAAGCTCGCATCAATGACTCCGATGACAGCAATGAGACTTAACGAGCTTCTTATGGAAGCAGGTCTTCCCAAGGGCGTTGTTAACCTTGTAACCTGCTCAAGAGTTGAAGCTGACATTCTTCTCAAGCACGAGGATGTTAAGGGTATCACCTTTGTCGGCTCAACAAAGGTAGGTCTTCACGTATATAAAGAAGCATCAGCAACAGGCAAAAGAGTTCAGGCTCTTTGCGAAGCTAAAAACCACGCACTTGTTCTTGAAGATGCAGCACTCGAACGCTCAGCAAGAGGTATCATCAACTCCTCCTTCGGCTGTGCAGGTGAACGCTGTATGGCTCTTCCCGTTGTTGTGGCTCAGGAAAGCATTGCTGATAAGCTTGTAGCTCTTCTCAAGCAGTACGCTTCAGAGCTTAAGCTCGGTCCTGCATACGAAAAAGAGTCAACCCTCGGCCCTGTTGTAACAGCAGAGCACAAGGCTTCGGTTATCAATTGGATCAATAAGGGCATCGAAGAAGGTGCAACTGTTGTTCTTGACGGACGTGACGCAGTTGTTGAAGGATACGAAAATGGCTTCTATGTTGGCCCCACAATTCTTGACAATGTTACCGAAGATATGACAGTAGGTACACAGGAAATCTTTGGTCCCGTGCTTTGCATCAAGAGAGTCAAGAACTTTGAAGAAGGTCTTGCACTTATGAACCGCAACCCCTATGCTAACGGCTCAGTTATCTTCACACAGAACGGCTACTATGCAAGAGAATTTGCAAAGAGAACAGACGGCGGTATGGTTGGCGTTAATGTTGGTATCCCCGTACCCGTTGGTGTGTTCCCCTTCACAGGTCACAAGCTCTCCTTCTTCGGCAATCTCCACTGCCTCGGCAAGGATGCATTCCGCTTCTTCACAGAAACAAAGGCTGTCACAACACGTTGGTTTGACGAAGAAGAAATGAAGGCAACCACCGTTGACACCTGGGACGGCTCAGTCGGTGGCGGCGTTTAATTGAATTTATAAGCAAAAAAAGGACACCCATTGGGTGTCCTTTTTTTAGTAGTCAGTAGTCAGGGGTCAGTAGTCGGGAAAATATAAAAACCATTGCAAAAAGTTCAGCTTCTGCAATGGTTTTTACATAATTAACTATTTGATTTTTTTGGAAAAACGATATTTTTATTCATTGAAACAACTCGGATTGACTTCCTGTGACTGCAATTTTTACTTTGTTTTTACAGCAGCTCTGCTCCGTGTTCCTTGCAATACTTCACGGTTTCCTCATTCCAATAGGAAGACTGCACTTCACCGATGTGGGCTTTTCTCAGGAAAAACAGACACATTCTTGACTGACCGATACCGCCGCCGATGGTGTACGGAAGCTCGCCGTTGAGAAGTGCTTTGTGGAAAGGAAGAGCTTTTCTGTCCTCATTTCCGCTTTCCTTGAGCTGCCTTTCCATTGCTTCCTCATCAACACGGATACCCATTGATGAAAGCTCAAGTGCAATGTCAAGAACGGGATAGTACACAATAATATCGCCGTTGAGAGTCCAGTCGTCATAGTCAGGTGCTCTGCCGTCATGAGGCTTGCCGTCCCTGAGCTTACCGCCGATTTGCATAAGGAAGATTGCACCGTATTCCTTAACTGCAAGGTACTCACGTTCTTTTCTTGACTTGTCGGGGTATTTTTCTTCAAGCTCACTTGATGTAATGAAGGTAATCTTTTCGGGAAGAAGTGAGCCGATGAAGTTATATTCCTTAGTTATGTAATACTCGGTATGACGCAAAGCTGCATAAATGAGCTTGACTGTCTTTTTGAGCATTTTTTCAGTTCTGTCCTCTTTGTCAATGATTTTTTCCCAGTCCCACTGGTCAACAAAAATGGAGTGAATGTTGTCGGTATCCTCGTCACGGCGGATAGCGTTCATATCGGTGTAAAGACCTTCACCTCTGTTGAAGCCGTACATTTTGAGAGCATATCTTTTCCACTTTGCAAGGGAGTGTACGATTTCAAAATTCTTGCCGCTGAAAACATCAAAGCTGACAGGTCTTTCAGTACCGCTGAGGTTATCATTAAGACCGCTTTCCGTATCAACAAACAAAGGTGCAGAAACTCTTGTGAGGTTGAGCTCGATTGCAAGGTCTCTTTCAAAAAAGTCCTTAACCTTTTTGATTGCTACTTCTGTTTCTCTCAAGTTAAGATGGGGTACATAGTTTTCGGGAATGTAATGTGCCATAATTTTGCCTCCTTAAAAGGAATAACATAAATTTTATTATATCAATTTGAGGTTTATATGTCAATATTTTCTGACTGCTGTTCATTCTGCTGTTTATCTTCCGGCTTTATTTCACCTTTTTTCAGCTTCACAAAATGCCTTATAAGATAGATAACGGCACCAATGGGGATACAGATAATAACTATTTTTATAATAAGATGAATAGGGATATAATCATAAATTCCGTCGCCTAAAATAGTAAAGAGTATTACTCTTGGCATAATTCCCACAACAGATGCAATAAAATAACGGGGGAAGCGGCATTTTGATGCACCCCAGAAAAGGCTGACAAAGTCAATGGGGAAAACAGGCAGGGCACGGATACCTAAAAGGGTGGGGAAGTTTTCATTGAGCTTCATATCAAGAATTTTTTTGCCGCCCTTGGTTTTTGCCAATTGCTTGTTCACATAATCTCCGCCAAGGAAAAGACCGAGGTAATAAGTAACGGTAATTTCAAGTATAATGCCGACAAGGCTTATAAGACAGGCGACCCATGTTTCAAATGCCATACCGATTGAAATATAGATAAGCGAAGCGGGAATAATGAAAAGCACGCTTTTCACAAGGTATACGCCCCAGATTGTTCCGACAGCTATAATCATATTTGATGAACCCTCAACGATGGCTCGGATATCAATATTTTTAAGCTTCTCATAATTTATTACGGCAAGGACAAAAATAGCCATTGCCACAGCAACACGCAAAAGAGCAAGCAGAGTTGCTTTTGTTTTGTAATTCATAAACCCACCTCAATATGCCGAGAATTATTTTATTATATACATTTTTCCTTGTATTTACAAGTGAAAAAGGGTGACAAAACGAAAAAATATCCACATTTCTTAATAAAATGTTTTAATATAAAACAAAATTAACCTATGGACTTTTATTTTCGGATATGGTATATTATATTGGTGTATTTTTAAAGACCTTATATTTTTGCGAGGTGTAATTATGACAATTAAAGAAAAAGCCGAAAGAGCCGCCGTCGGTACAACACTTGACGGGCTTTTGAAATATGTTGATAAAGACCCGAAGAAGAATCTTACAAAGCTTCTTGATGTTGCAGAAAAGCTGCTTGCAGGGACTTTCCCGAAGAAGTATCTTGACGCAACAAGAGCTGCAATTCAGAACGGCGACAATGTATATTATCAGCTTGCAATGAACGTGCTCAATGACCTTGACAGAGGTATGCTTAAAAAGATGCTTCTCGCAATGGGACTTGGTGCCGGTGTCAAGGGTACAAAGGCTGTAAGAGAAAACAGAGAAATTTATAAATGCAACATTCCCTTTCTTCTTCTTATGGACCCCACAAGTGCCTGCAATATGAAATGTAAGGGCTGTTGGGCTGCTGAATACGGACATAAGAACAGTCTTACCTATGATGAAATGTCATCTGTTGTGTCCCAGGGCAGAGAGCTTGGCACACACCTTTATATGTTTACGGGCGGTGAGCCCCTTATCAGAAAAGATGATATTATCAGACTTTGCGAAACCTATCCCGACTGTGCCTTCCTTGCCTATACAAACGGTACACTGATTGATGAAAAGTTCTGCGATGATATGGTCAGAGTGGGTAACTTTGCCGTTGCAATTTCAGTTGAGGGCGAAGAAAAGGTCAGCGATGAGCGCCGTGGTGAGGGCCACTATCAGAAGGCAATTGAAGCTATGAAGCTGCTTAAAAGCAAGGGCTGCCTTTTCGGTATCTCCGTTTGCTACACGAGGGATAATATCTACAGCGTAACAAGTGACGAATTCCTTGATAATATGGTGGACCTTGGTGTTAAGTTCGGACTTTACTTCAACTATATGCCCGTCGGTCACGATGCAGTACCTGAGCTTATTACCACTCCCGAGCAAAGAGAATACATTTATTACCGTATGAAGGAGCTTCGCAACTCAAAAACAGGTAAGCCGATGTTCTTTATGGATTTTCAGAGTGACGGCGAATATGTAGGCGGCTGTATTGCAGGCGGCAGAAACTATTTCCACATCAACTCTGCAGGTGATATGGAGCCTTGCGTATTTATTCACTTCTCAGACTCCAACATCAGAACACACACACTTCTTGAGGGCCTTCGCAATCCGCTGTTTATGGCGTTCAGACACGACCAGCCCTTTAACGATAACCATCTGAGACCCTGTCCTATGCTTGAAAACCCGGAAAAGCTCAGAGATATCTGTGGCAGAACAGGTGTTAAGTCCACAAACCTTATCCGTGAGGAAACGGCTGAAATGCTTTGCAGCAAGTGTGACAAGTTTGCAAAGGAATGGGCACCCAGAGCAGAGGAAATCTGGAAAATCAACACGCATCCCAACCCGAAAACACAGTATTACAGAGATACTCCCGAGGGCAGAGCAGAATTCGGAAATAAGGAATAAATTAAAAGCTGTTGCAACGCAACAGCTTTTTCTATTGTATATATATTATTTTATTTCTTGCTCAAGGTGACGAAATTCCTCTGTATCAAAGAAATCAATAAGTGAGATATCAAGTCCGTCGCATATTTTTTTGAGCGTTACAATACCGGGATTTTTGCTTTCGCCGCCGAGTATGCTTTTTATGGTTGACTGTGAAATTCCCGACATATAGCTTAATGCGTTTGGAGTGATATTTCTTTCGGCACAGAGTTCATATATTCTTTTTACAACAACGCTGTAAACGCCCATACTCTCACCCCTAAGTCAATAAAATCACATAGTAGATGATATATCACTAACGGAAAGTTTGTTAGTTAAATATCACTAATTTTTTTCTTATGTACTTGACAAATCGAGTGGTGAATGCTACAATCGTTTCAAAAGTTAGTGATATATCACTAACTAAGCAGTTTTACAAAAGGACAAAACTGCTTTTGAAATGTAAAAAAATGCTTATTTTTTAACAGAAAGAGGTGATGCCGATGTTCTGATTGGCGGGAGATCAAAATATCTCTGCCCCGCAATATTATTATACCATAAAACTAATTATTATGAAACGGAGAAAAAGAAAAATGAAAACAAAATCAAAAAAATTATTATCACTATTATTGGCATTTATGATGATGTTATCAGTTGTGCCTATGTATGCAAGTGCGGCGGACCCGATTGCATTGACAACAAGTAATGTTACGGAATGGCCTGTTGCTACACCTAAAAATGACACAGTTTATTATGGTCAAAAAGTAGGAGATGCACTCGATTTAATAGGTGGAAAAGTTGAATACAATGGTGTTACGGTTGATGGCCATTTTGAGTTTATTGACCCTTCTGCTATTCCCACTTCATTCGGAAGCAACAGAGCAAACATAAAGTTTGTTCCAGACGATACTTCAGCATACACTGGATTTGAAAAAAAGCGTTGTGGTAATGTTAAGTTTGATGTAACAAAAACCACTCCTGTTTATGCCGACGAAGCAAACGACCCTGTTGTTGCTACAAAGGTTGAAGCAGGTTCCAAACTCTCCTCTTCTGTTCTTTCAGGCGGAAAAATGATAAATCCATATAATCCTGATGAGCCAAAAGTTCTTGCACAAACTTGGTATTGGGTTGATGAAACCACTATAGTAAACGAAAGCGGGTACTATGAAGCTTCTTTTAGTGTAGGCAATTACAATCAAGTTTTTGCACAGGTTTATGTTGGCGTTATTGTCGATATTGTTGAATCAGAAATTTCTAGTATCCCTACAATTTCTTATGGCACTCGTCTCAGCAATTATGAGTCAGCCATTTTTGCAGAGTGCAAAAAGCACCTCAACACAGGTGATGAAAATATCCGCCTTTATTTCTCAGAAGAAGACAGCAATACAATGTTTAATGTGGGTAC
>JAFUQS010000039.1 GCA_017472225.1 Clostridia bacterium
AATACCGAGTAAAGGATAGAATAAGCCTGACTCGGTATTTTTAGTTCTTGCGGAGGTTAATCCACAAAAAAGCGTGCTTTTGCTTACTTTTGTCACAACCGACAAAAGTAAGAGCCCAAGCGGCTTGAGCGTACGGAGTCAGAGGAATAAATAAAACCTTGCCGTTTTGCACCACGGCACATAAAAGCGAAGTTAAATACATTTATAGTAGACAGTAGTCAGGGGGGCAGTAGTCAGGGGTCAGGGTGCCTTCGGCACAGGATAGATAATACCTTGGAAGTTAAAAATCAGCCTTTAAAGGTTAATAATATGACAAAAAAGGACGCCCAATGGGCGCCCCTACGGACTTGTGCTATATTCTTATAAAACCAGACTCCTCCACCGCTAAAACGGTTCCCTTCTCTAAAGAGAGGAGGCTTTTTTCCTGTCTCCTGACTCCTGACTACTGGCTACTGACTACTGACTACTGCCTACTGACCCAAAGGGTTCAGTGATATTTCAGTGTCTTCTGAGCAGGGTTGCCGCCTTGATTTTTGCCTTCTTTGCTGTGGGCATGAGCTTTGCATAGGAATAATATTTCATCTTGTTGCCGACAAGAACATATTCGCCGATGAACTCATGATAGTCAGCGGAAAAGCTCTTTTTGAAATCGTAAATACCCTTAAAATTATCCTGAGGAACAAGGCTGCCGAGAGTTCCGTCTTCGTTAAGCTCAGGTGTTTTGACAATAACATAACCGAGGTCATGAATGTCACAGCCTCTTTCTATGCTTTCGCAAAGTCTGAGATAATTGAGATAATGACTTGAACGGGTGTTGTTTCTTATTACATTTCTTGTTCCGCCGAAAAGGCATGAGCCCATGCCGGCATAATAAATTGAAAGGCCGCCTGCAACACAGATACGGTTGTCCTTTGTGAACTCCTCAGCCTCTGCCATTCTTTTTTCAAAATGCTCTGTCTGCTTGTCAACACTGTCAATTGTTTCCTGAAGCTGACGGGCCTTCTTTTCATGTGCTCCGGGAAGCTCGGAAAGTGCCTTTTCCTTCTTTGCAAGTCTTTCTGCCTGCAGCTTTCTGTCAAGCTCCTTGTCGTAATAAACAAGCTTCAGGTCACTGCAGGAATCAAATTCCTTAAGAATTTTTGTGCAGTACTCTCCGTTTCTTTCAAGAAAGCTGTTTCTTTCGCCGGTGTCACCCATAACTGCCATGAAATCATCCATAATTGAAGGGTCATTTATAACATCGTCGGCATGGAAGGTTTTTGCAACAAGACCTCTCTGCTCACCGATACGGATTGAGTACCTGACGCCCTTGTCACATTTTTTCAGAATTTTCTGAGCATCAAGCTGAACGCCGTTATCCTTGAGGGGAATAAACAACTGAACAGGCTGCTTATATGTATAATTTTCAATGGAGGGATTGAGCTCATAGCCAAGGCCTGTGAGAAAGCTGTGCATTTCGTGGCCCTTCTGCTTGTCCTCACCGTTGATACGAAGTGACACAGGCGGATCCATGATGAAGCAGGTTACGCCGTTATTTCTGATTTCCTTTTTCATGAATTCCGTGAATTCGGTGAGAAGCTCAGTGTTTTCCCAATCGCATACAGCACCGCCGGAGCCGTACCAGATTTTACCTGCTACAGGGAGACTTCTTTCCATTACAAGAATTGCAAGAACCCTTTTTTCACCCTCAAAGCCGCAGTAATATCTGCACTTCCATGTGGTTTTCACCTTTTCCCAACGGGAGCACTGAATATACTGTCCGCCGTTTTCACAAAGGAAGTCATCATATGCCTTCATATCCGTTTCCATTTTAAATGTATACATATTATACCTCTTTTCTCAGTTTCATAGCCTTGGCTATTTCGGTTTTTTCGCTGAACGGTACCTTTTCGCCCTTTATTTTCATATATTCTTCATGACCCTTGCCTGCAAGAATAATGATATCACCCTTGCGGGCATTTTTAACTGCATATTCAATGGCTTCACCTCTGTCGGGAATAATGACATATTCACCCTTACAGTATGACGCAATTTCATTGCAGATTTTTTCCGGTTCTTCAAAGTCCGGGTCGTCGCTTGTTATAATTGAAAGGTCGCTCAGCTCACCCGAGACAGCTCCCAGCTCCTCACGGCGACATTCTGTTCTTCCGCCAACAGAGCCGAAAAGAGAAATTATTCTGTTGTGCTCATAGCTTTTTGCCGTTTCAATTATACTTCTGAGGCTTACACCGTTGTGGGCGTAGTCGATTATGATTGTGAAATCGTCACTTGCACGGACAATCTCACCCCTGCCCTTGACAAATACGCTTAAAAGTCCCTTACGGATGTCACCGTCACTTATTCCGTATTCATCGGCAAGAGCCAATGCCACAAGTGAGTTATATGCATTCACATCACCGGGCAGTGCAACGGTGAAATCCCTTGCAGCTTCCTTGACTTTCACTTCAAATTGCATACCGAGAATATTTCCCTGACGAACCTTCCGTGCATTTGTCAGGCTGTAATCTGCATTCTGTGAGCCGTAGGTAATCACATCACAGCCGCAGCTTTGAATTATCGTTTGTGAAAAGGGGTCATCGGTGTTCACAATTGCCTTTTTGCACATGGGGAAAAGCTGAGTTTTCCAGAAAGCATATTCCTCAAAGGAATCATGCTCGTTTGTGCCGATATGGTCAGGATAAAGGTTTGTGAAAACTCCGCAGGCAAATTCCGTGCCGTCAACACGGTGCGCCTTAAGTCCGAGTGAAGATACCTCAATTGCCGCCGCCTTGCAGCCTCCGTCTGCCATGAGACGAAGCATTTTCTGCAGCTCATAGGATTCGGGAGTGGTATTCACCGTGGGAAGAACAACATCACCGTAGGAGGCTCCCACCGTGCCGATGATACCCGTTCTGATTCCACCGGCTTCAAGAACAAATTTCACAATATGTGCCACGGTGGTTTTGCCCTTGGTACCCGTGATACCGATAACTGCAATTTCCTTTGAAGGGTGGCGGAAAAAATTGCAGCTTATTTTTGATAAAGCGGCTCTTGTGTCGCATACCTTTATAATAACGGCATCCTCGCCGACACCGATATCCTTGCTGCAAAGAAAAACACGGCTGCCCTTTTCATATGCTGACAAGGCATATCTGTGACCGTCATTGAAGGCACCCTCAAGGCAGACGAACACAATTCCGTCACCGGCTTTTCTTGAATCGTAGGCGATATCCTTAATATCTGTATCTTTATAATTTTCCGAGGTGTAATCCAGGTCCTTTAAAACTTCACTGAGCTTCATTAAACTTCCCCCTTAATCTTCCTCTTGTGCCTTCATGAGCATTTTCTGCCTTTTTACCTCTGCTCTTTCAGCTTTGTAGGCGGCTCTTCTTTCCTGTTTACCCTTGCCGAAGTAACCCACCTTGCGGAAGGCTTCAATGAACATGGCAAGAAAGCAGCCGGCAGTGCCGACCATAAGGTCAATCATGGTGTCTGTAAGACCGTACGCTTCGGGAATTTGTCCGTGCTGCATAACAAAGCCGTAAAGCCTGTCCATTGTAAATTCATAAAACTCCCATGCAACAAGAAGTGCCACACCGAAGCCGAGGCTGAAAAGCGCCTGAACAGAAACCTTGATGGGCTTTTTTTCGCCCTGCATAATGTCTGCCACAACAAAAGCACCCGTTGTTGCAAGATAGCCGGCAAACATATGCTCGGGAAGGTCGATTCCCGTGAAATCTGTTCTTGTGTTGAGTGTTGTACCCACAACACAGGCAAAGCACAGAAAAACATTGAGCATTGTCTGAAGGTAAGAGGGTACCTTTGTGATGAAGGATTTTCCGCCGAGCATCTGAAACATATCCCACAGATGGGTGAAAATAATGGCAAAGGTTGCCTGAATGAATTCTGATGTGTATCCGTGCATCATTCCCCACACGCCCCAGATGAAAAGGGCTGCCCTGCAAAGCCACCAGGTAATCTGCTCTGCTTTTGAAAGGGGATTGATAGTTCTGAGCTTTTTCATAGAAAGTAATTTCCTTTCCCTTCGGTGCATAATCTTTAATATTATACCATAAAGAAATGCCTTTGGCTATATTTTAGGTCAAATTATTTGTGCCGATGTTAAAAAAGACAAAATTTTTTCATTTTTTTAACATATTTAATTTAAATATTTGCTTCAAACATCTTGAAGTCTTTTGAAAAATATACTATAATAAGAAAAAATTGCGGCTAATCCGATTGAAAGAAAGGAAATCTGTCATGAATATTAAAGAATTTTTCAAGGAAATCCCCAAGGAAGTAAAGCAGGGCGTGTCAATTGCTCTTGTTATCATTTTCCTTTTCAGCTCAGGTAATTTCCTGGGTATGGTTCTCAGTGGTGATAAGAATGCGGAACAGGCTGATGCAACAACTGCTTCAACAACTCAGGCAACAACCGCTTCAACAGCTCCTGCAACCACAACTACTCTGCCCCCGGCAACAACCACAACAGCTCCTGCAACAACAGTTGCTCCCTCTCAGGGCACAAGTGACACAACAACAGCTCCCGTTGCAGACACAACAACCTCAGCACCCGCTGCAGCTCCTTCAACAGGTGCTCCCCAATCAAAAGCTGAAATCATTGCACTTTTCAATGAAAGCGCAAACAAAATCAAAACCAACGCCACAAGCGTTACAAGAAACTATGAGGATATGCGTCACGATGTTGACAAGCTTCAGGTTCCCAGCGCACTTCAGTCAGTCGGTGAAGAGCTTATTTCCAAATTCCTCAAGAAAAACGAAACTCCCGAAACATACTCAGGCGCAGACATTGCTGCAAAGTACCCTGTTGCCGGTGAATCATGGGTAAGCAAGCTCACCGAAGCTGAGGTTGCAGAAGCTACCTGCACAGATAACGGAACAGAGTATGAAATTTATATCAAGCTCGTTACACAGACAGACCCCGCAGCAGGCACAGGCGTTGCAAACGGCATTGACATCATCAAGACTCAGGATGTTATGGACGCAGCAGGCTTTGTTGTTCAGAGCTTCTCATGTGAATACTATGACAGTGTTATCAAGTGTAAGATTGACAAGGCAACAGGCAACATGACATGGGCAAATTACACATCACCCATCGTAATGAAGATTGTTGCAAAGCTTGTTGTAACTCTTGACGCACAGGTTGGTATGACATTTGAAAAGGACTACACAATCGCATACTAATGCAGATTTGCGGTCGCAGACAGGGTAAATACAACCTTTAAATTTAAAAGCATCTGATTTTACGGTCAGATGCTTTTTTGTTTTGTTTACCTGCCAATGACACCTGAATACTTAAGATGTATTTATCATCGCTTTTAAATGTTTAGGTGCTATTTATCCTGTGCCGAAGTCACCCTGACTACTGTCTACTGTCTACTGACTACTGACTACTGATGACCCCTGATTACTTCTTATCGATATTTCTCCGCCAAAAAGCAGCTTCTCGCTGCCATCGTGAAGTCTCACCTTCAGATGACACATTGAGTCAATGTCAATGGCTGTGGCTTTGTAGGTTCTGTCACCCTCGATAACGGTGATTTCTTCGTTCAGGAAGAAAAGCCGGTCTCGGTAATCCCGAAGATACTTCCTTTCGGAAAAGCTTTGATAGTCTGCCGTGAAATTGTTGATTATTTCTGCAATAAGGCGGTTTTTAACACCTTTTTCCTTTTCTTCAAGCAAGGACCCTGCAATTTCCTTCAGCTCCTCAGGAAAGCCTTTTTCCGGGCTTTCAAGATTGATGCCGATTCCCACAACTGCCCAGCTCAGCTTTTGTCTGTCCGGTGCAACAGCCACCTCTGTGAGAATTCCCGCAACCTTTTTTTCATTCAGAAAAATGTCATTCACCCATTTAATCTGTGCCCTTGCTCCCGTAACACCCTCAATTGCTCTTGCCACCGAAGAAGCCGCCATGGTCGTAAGAAGCGTACATTCCTCAGGCGGATAATCGGGTCTGAGGAGGATACTCATATATATTCCTGTACCTTCGGGTGAATAAAAGCTTCTGCCCCTTCTGCCCTTGCCTGCAGTCTGGTGCTCTGCAATTAAAACTGCAATTTCATCCTCACCCGAAGCGGCTCTTTTTTTCATTTCATCATTTGTTGAGCCGATTTCATATACGGTATCTATCCTGATATTTTTTGCATTTTCCGAAAGATACTTGTAAATTTCATCTGCAACTGCAAATTCATGCTTCATGTTCTGATTCATTTTTATCACCATTTTATATTAAACCTTAAAAAAGAGAAAAAAACAAGGTCTGCCGCACAAAAAGCACAGCAGACCGTAATTTTTTATTTTATTAACCGAAAAGCATTTCAAGGAAAAATGTGATAACTCCGCCGAGGAATTTTACAAAGTCGGGTGAAATTCTGTCTTCGTCAATTTCAAGACCTGCGTGGATTGCGTGGTCATAAATTTCCTTAAGGTTTGCGCTCCAATCATTTGCACCGAGCATATCTGTCACATCGGCTGTAATCATATGAAGTGCAAGCTCGCCAGCCATCTGCTCATATGACATGGGAGTATAGTTGTCGCTGTCGATGTCAACGCCCTTGGCAAGAGCCTTTTCGTCACACTTTGCTCTGAGCTTCTGAACAACATTGAGGAAAACTCGTGCATCATAAATTTCCGGATTTGTATCAAGGTCAATACCGATATATACGGTTGTCTTGCCATCGTCAAGCACCTTTACGGAATATCTTGAGTCGGCAATAATTCTGTCTGATATTGCTTCAACCTGGCTTTTTTCAACAAAAACAAGCTGAGCAATTGCTCTTGAAATTTCCTCGGGTGTGTCTGCATCTTCTGTGATTTTGTCTGCAAGGTCCTCACTTACCTCAACCTCAGCGTCTTCATCAGCGTCAACAAGTGCTGATGCGGCTGCTGTAACGGCTGCAGAAGCCTCGGCTTCGGTGAGCTGCTCTGTTTCGCTTACTGCTGAAGCGGGTACAATTGCCAATGCCATAAGCATAACGAGGGCAATTGCAAGGGACAGGATTTTCTTTGTCATGATTCTCTTTCTCCTTTATTATTAAATATAATATTTTTTAATAATTATATGCTGTTTCAGCATAAAAGTCAACATATATTTCATCTTTTAAAGATTTTAACGCCTTGACTTGACAAGCTGAGCAGTTTTATATTATTATATTCAGTAATGTTTCCCAAAAAAAGCTTGCCTTTTTTCCAAGGGCAAGAAAATTTGAAAGGAGTAATTCAAAATGCTTAAAAACACAGAAAAATCAATGGAAAAACTCGTTGCCCTTTGCAAAGGCAGAGGCTTTGTCTATGCAGGCAGTGAAATATACGGCGGCCTTGCAAACACATGGGACTACGGCCCTTTGGGTGTTGAGCTGAAAAACAACATCAAAAAGGCATGGCTCAAGAAGTTTGTTCAGGAAAACCCCTATAATGTAGGTCTTGACTCAGCAATTCTTATGAACCCTCAGACATGGGTTGCATCAGGTCACCTTGGCGGCTTCTCCGACCCTCTTATGGACTGTAAGGAATGTAAGACAAGACACAGAGCCGACAATCTTATTGAAGATTTTGACGGCACAAATGTTGCAGGCTGGTCAAATGAAGAAATGACCGCATATATCAAGGAAAAGGATATTCCCTGTCCCAACTGCGGCAAGCATAATTTCACAGATATCCGTCAGTTCAACCTTATGTTCAAAACCTTCCAGGGTGTTACTGAGGACAGCAAGAATGAACTGTATCTCCGTCCGGAAACTGCACAGGGTATTTTCGTAAATTTTGCAAACATTCAGAGAACAACAAGAAGAAAGATTCCCTTCGGTGTTGCACAGATTGGTAAGTCATTCCGTAACGAAATCACACCGGGTAACTTTATTTTCCGTGTTCGTGAATTTGAACAGATGGAGCTTGAATTCTTCTGCAAGCCGGGTACAGACCTTGAATGGTTTGACTATTGGAGAGCATACTGCCGTGATTGGCTTTATTCACTCAACATCAAGGAAGAAAACCTCAGACTCCGTGATCACGATGCTGATGAGCTTTGCTTCTATTCAAAGGCAACAACTGACTTTGAATATCTTTTCCCCTTCGGTTGGGGCGAGTTGTGGGGCGTTGCAGACAGAACTGACTATGACCTCACACAGCACATTAACACATCGGGTAAGGCTCTTGACTATTTTGATCCCGCCACAAATGAGAGATACATTCCCTATGTTATTGAGCCGTCACTCGGCGTTGAAAGACTTTTCCTTGCTGTTATGACCGAGGCTTATGACGAAGAAATTGTTGATGCAGAAAAGAATGATTCAAGAGTTGTTCTTCACTTCCATCCTGCACTTGCCCCCATCAAGGCAGCAGTTCTTCCTCTTTCAAAGAAGCTCAACGATGAAGCAACAGAGGTTTACCACGCACTTCAGAAGAAGTTTATGGTTGAATATGACGATGCAGGCTCAATCGGCAAGAGATATCGCCGTCAGGACGAAATCGGCACACCCTTCTGCATCACATACGACTTTGAATCAGCAGAGGACGGCTGTGTAACAGTCCGTGACCGTGACACAATGCAGCAGGAGAGAGTTGCAATCAAGGACCTTGCTTCATACATCGAAGCAAAGCTTGAATTCTGATATCGGATAAAGTAGGCAGTAGTCAGGAAAAACCACTTTAGCGGTGGAGGAGTCTGTTTTTATAAGAACATAGTACAAGTCCGTAAGGGCGCCCATTGGGCGTCCTTTTTTATCATATTATTAACCTTTAAAGGCTGATTTTTAACTTCCAAGGTATTATCTATCCTGTGCCGAAGGCACCCTGACTACTGACTCCTGGCTACTGTCTACTAAAAAGGGGCGTCCTTTTTTATCGGACAAAGTCATATTATCAACCTTTGAATGTTGATTTTTTACCGCCAAGGTGTTATCTATCCTGTGACGAAGGCACACTGGCTACTGACCCTGACTACTGTCTACTCAAGATGTATTTAACTTCGCTTTTATGTACCGTAGTGCTGAATGGCAAGGCTTTATTTATTCCTCCAACTCCGTACGCTCATGCCGCTTGGGCACTTACTTTTATCGGTTGTGATAAAAGTAAG
>JAFUQS010000040.1 GCA_017472225.1 Clostridia bacterium
CGAACATTTGAGATTTTTCAAAGTTTAATGAGAGGATATTTTTTCTGTAACAAGGCATAAATTCGATGGAAGACTTGCGTCTTTCGAGAATTTTAACGCAGTTACGGGGAAAATAGACCTCATTAAACCATATCGGGTTCGACTTCCGCCAACTTAAAAGCGTGCTTTTGCTTACTTTTGTCACGCTTGACAAAAGTAAGAGCCCAAGCGGCTCGAGCGTACGGAGTTAAAGGAATAAATAAAACCTTGCCGTTTTTCACCACGGCACATAAAAGCGAAGTTAAATACACTTTAAGTAGAAAAGTAGTCAGGGGGCAGTAGTCAGGAGAGGACAAAACAAAAAAGACATCTGAGTTTAAAATTCAGATGCCTTTTAATTTTAAAGATTATGTGACATTCTGTACGACCACAGTGTCGCAGTTAGTATGTAATCGTGTAGTCCTTTTCGAAGGTCATACCCATTTGTGCATCAAGGTTACTGCCGAGAAAATTGAGTGTAACGGCAAGAATTACGCTTGAAGTATAGTTTGACCATGTGGTGCGACCTGTTGCCTTGTCAATTTTGCATTTAACAACACAGCTTGTGTAATTGGTGTTAAATCCGGTGAGGAAGGACGGAGCCTTTGCCATAATTTCTGAGGAAGTGATGGTATCAAAAGCCTTTGCAACACCCACTCCCGGCTCGGGATTTTCTGTGGGGTGAAGTGAAAGCATGATTTCATATTCAGTGCCGTTGTCTGTACAGGTGGCTTCTGCAACCTCGGCTTCGGTGAGTTGGCTTGCCCATTCAACTCCGGGCACCTGATAATTTGCCACGATATCTTCTCTTGTTGCATATTCAATGGGCTCGGTATCATCCTTGAAGTTTTCTGCAACAAAATCGGAAAGCATACCTTCAACTGCTGAAGGAGCAATGAGATGCTCCTCATTATGAGTACGCTTTTCATAGTTCTTTACTACCTTTGTTGCATCGGTTTTAACCCTGTTTGCACTTTCATTGAAAAGGGCAATGATTTCAGCCGTCGTCATACCCTGAGTTGACGGAGCTGTTGATGCGGCAGCGGGTACGGTTGTCTGTGCTTCGCCTGAAACGGCAGGAGCAGTGGTTTCTGTCTGCTGAGTTGCCGGTGCAGTTGTTGTGGTTGCGGGAGGCAATGTTGTTGCAGATGTAGGCTGTGTTGTTGTGGTCTGAGACACGGTTGAAGATACCGAAACCTCCTGACCTTCTTCAACTACGGTGTTTTCTTTGCCGATAATTTTTCCGAGCAAGGTTCCCGAAGTGAAAAGCAGAATGATTACGAGGGCAATTGAAACAGCCTTTGTAATCTCCTCAGGAATAAAATCATAAGTATTTTTGTTTTCGTCCATTTTAAATTTCCCCTCTGTTTATTTTTTAAAAGAAATATCCTTTCAATCTATTATACTGCATTTACATTATGTTATCAAGGTGACAAACCTGTAAACAAAGTAAAAATTTGAAAAAAGGGGAAAGTTCTGTTATCTGATATAAAAAAAGCCTACCGTAAAGGTGCGGGGTTACAAAGGACAGTTTATAAAAGCAGTAATCAGATACCGTGCTTTGCAGAAGAAAAAAGCCAAGAGAGATTGAGATCTTTCTTGGTTTTCTTTTATACTTTATGTTTAATTATCCATTGAAGAACAGACTCATAATCAAAGCTTCCGTCTGCAACGGATAATCCGAGAGTTACGAGTTCAGCTTGCGTGTATGAAATTTTTACAGAATTAAGCTTTAAGGTCATAAGCATTGTAAAAACTCCTATACGCTTGTTTCCGTCAATAAAAGCGTGGTTGTTTGTAATTGAAAAGCAAAGCCTTGCCGCTTTTTCCTCTGATGTGGGATATGCCTCTTCGCCATCAAAAATTGCTTGTACAGAATAAATTGCAGATTCCAAAAGATTACGGTCACGGAGTCCGTGGCTTCCACCGGTGCGTTTAATCAGCTTTTCGTGAAGTCCTATAATTTCATCTGTGGTTAAAAGAATCATTTTGCCAATTCTCCCAACGCTTCCATATTTTCATCAATAAGAGTGTCAGCAAGAGAGTCTATTTTTGATTTTCTCATTTGCATTGCGGCGGCAATTGTGTCATACTCTTCAAAATCTACCACAACATATCTCGGCTTGTTGTTCTTCAGAATAACAGCCATTCCGCTTTCATCAACAGCACGAGCAACCTTCGAAAAATTCTGATTTGCCTCTGTCATAGGAACTAAATAGTTTGTATTTATCATCATTATAATCACCTCTGGTATTATTATAGCCGAAAAATAGGATAAATGCAACCTATTTAAAAATATCTTCGATATGTTTTAATATATCTTTCGCTAAGGACGGCGATACCCGCAATTTATCACCTTGAAGCCAAAATCATAATCCGTAATATCGGTCGCTCAGCTGTAGTGGCAAGTGGATATGAGCTGCAGTGAAATCACTGACGATTATGACGGCGTTAAAACACGATTACACCAAGGAAGTCAATACTAAAACGTCTTGTAAAAATGAAAACACGGTGCAGCCGTAACTGACTACACCGTATATTTCACCTAAACTGTCCTTAGCCACATGTGACTAAAGGCAGGCTTTTTGTATTTCTTATCAGTTGTTTGAAGAATAGTTGGGAGCTTCCTTGGTGATTGAAATATCGTGAGGATGGCTTTCAATAAGACCTGCTGATGTGATGCGGATAAACTGAGTTTTTGTTTTCAGCTCATCAATTGTGCCGCAGCCACAGTAGCCCATACCGGCACGAAGACCGCCCATCATCTGATATACGGTTTCGCTGAGAGTTCCCTTGTAAGGTACACGGCCTTCAACGCCTTCAGGAACAAGCTTCTTGTTGTTTGCCTGGAAGTATCTGTCCTTGCTGCCCTGATTCATTGCGGCAATTGAGCCCATACCACGGTAAACCTTGTATTTTCTGCCCTGATAGATTTCTGTATCGCTGGGTGATTCTTCACAGCCTGCAACAAGTGAGCCGACCATAATTGCAGAAGCACCTGCGGCAATAGCCTTAACAATTTCACCTGAATATTTGATGCCGCCGTCACCGATAACATTGATGCCGTATTTTGCTGCCATTTCAGCGCAGTCATAAATTGCCGTAACCTGAGGAACACCGATACCTGCAACAACACGGGTTGTACAGATGGAGCCGGGACCGATACCGACCTTTACACAGTCAGCGCCGGACTCAATGAGAGCCTTTGTAGCTTCTGCTGTTGCAACGTTACCTGCGATAAGTGAAACGTTGGGGAATGCTGCCTTAACCTTTTCAACAGATTTGAGAATATTTTTGCTGTGGCCGTGAGCTGAGTCAAGAACAAAAGCGTCAACACCTGCCTGAGCAAGGGGAGCGGCTCTGTCAAGTACATCTGCAGTTGCACCGAGTGCAGCAGCACAAAGAAGTCTGCCCTTGACATCTCTTGCTGAGTTGGGATACTGAACAGCCTTTTCGATATCCTTGATGGTGATAAGACCCTTGAGCATACCGTTATTGTCAACAAGGGGAAGCTTTTCAATTTTGTGCTTCATAAGAATAAGCTTTGCTTCTTCAAGGGTTGTACCCTCAGAGCCTGTTACAAGGTTATCCTTTGTCATAACCTCGCTGATTCTGATATTGTAATCAGAAAGGAAACGAAGGTCACGGTTTGTAAGAATGCCCACAAGCTTGCCGTTTTCACAAATGGGAACACCTGAAATGCGATAGTTGTGCATAAGGTTTTCAGCTTCGTAAACATAATTATCGGGAGCTAAGAACATGGGGTTTGTGATGATGCCGTTTTCACTTCTTTTAACCTTGTCCACTTCCTGAACCTGAGCTTCAATGGACATATTCTTGTGAATAACACCAAGACCGCCTTCACGGGCAATTGCAATTGCCATTCTGGATTCCGTAACGGTATCCATGGCGGCTGTCATAACGGGGATGTTGAGTCTGATACCCTTAGTGAGCTGAGTTTCAAGGTTAACATCAGCAGGGAGAACATCTGACTCGGCAGGAATGAGCAGAACATCGTCGAAGGTAAGACCTTCTTTTACAAACTTTGAATTGTACTCCATAATCATTTTTCCTTTCTGTCTTTTTTTGCTGTTTAGGGTTGATTTAAAAATATAATTGAGTAATTATAACACAAGAAAAATAAAGTATCAAGTGGGATTTTGAAAAAAGTTTTTGCGTTGATTCTGAAGGCACAAAAAGTTACACAAAAAATTGCTACGAAAATTTCGGATTTTACCACTTGACAAAAAATCGGGGAAAACTTTTCAACAAGGTGAGGAATAGACTTTTCAACACTTATAAACTTAAAAAACATAGATTTTAAGGGAGTTTTCCACTTTTTCCACAGACTTTTGCACACAAAACCGTTGAAAACTATGTGGAAAATGTGGAAAAACCCATCTATACAATTGATACAAAATTTTCACTTCTTTTTCTACAAAATTCGTTACCTCAAGAATTTTTTCCTCAGAAATTGCCCCGTAAACTTTCACAAAAAATAAAAAAATGACAGAAATTTTTATATGTTTTTTCCATGGAATATTACTGTATAGCTGAAGCCAAAATAATGAAGATGAAAGAATTATTAACGGAGGATAAAATCATGATAAGAGGAATAAACCGACAAGTGGTTGAGGTGAAGGAAACAGGCTGCGAATATTTTGAAAAGATTATGTTTTTTGTCAAGCCCGAATATGCCTCGGTGAGTGAGGGAAAAATCAGGGAAAGGGCAGGTATGATTGCAGGCGGCACAGAAAGACCGCCCACAACAAAGGTGAAGCACGACAAAAGGGCAGACATAATTAAAATTCTCGGCGGGGTGCTTCTGGGCTTTGCCATTGGTATAACGGCTGCAATGCTGCTGTGACAGATAAAAAAATAAAAGGTATCTTATGATGCCTTTCTTACTGTTCTGTTTTTGCATAAAAAAGAAATAACCCCCGGACCGATGTTTCTTTACACATCTTTTATGGTCGGGGGGTTATTTCTGGGAACTCTTGATATCTAACATCTTTTTTAATCCTCTCTTTCTACAGAATGTCTGCCTTCTTTTTTTATCAGACACCTTCTTTTTTTAAAATTTTAATCTATTTCTTCAGTGTCCGGATATTTTTTTGAAGGCTTTGGTTCAGGCTTGCTCTGAGCTTTGATTTTTAAGCTTCCGGCTGATAACCTTTGATTTGTTGTTTTATAAGGTAAGCTTTGTTTTTTTAATTCCTTTCGGATTTTAATTTTTCTTTCAATTTAATTTTTTTGTTTTTGTTTAAGCTTTAACCTTTTTTTAACTTTTAATTTCATCGGTTATTTTTTGCCTTGGCTTGTGGTTCAGATTAAGCCTTTTGGTTTTTTACCTGTACATCGGTATCACCTTTCCCTTTCTGTGATTATAATATAGCATAATTTTTTTAAACATTCAATTGATATTTTGTATAAAGTTCACTACCCGTTATTTATGCAAAACACAGAAATACACATAAAGAGCCTGAAAATCATTGACAAGAGATATTATATTTTGATATACTGAATATGTTGGGCGGTTAAAAACCGCCTTTTTTCTTAGGAGATAAAGCTATGGATAAACATGAAATAATTTCATTCTTCGATTCTCTGGCACCCTTCTGGGATGAGGACATGATAAGAAATGAGGAAGTAATTTCAGAAATTCTCGATAAGGGCGGCATTTGTGAGGGTATTCATGTGCTCGATGTTGCCTGCGGAACGGGAGTTCTTTTTCCTGATTATTTTTCACGCAATGTTGCATCGGTCACGGGCATTGACATTTCCCCTGAAATGGTAAAAATTGCCCGGAGCAAGTTCCCGGCAGCAAGGGTTATCTGCGATGATGCCTGTACAGCTTCATTTGAACGGCAATTTGATGTGGTGATGATTTATAATGCCTTTCCCCATTTTTCTCAGCCTGAAAAGCTCATTGAAGCACTTGCAGCAAAGCTTTGCCGGGGCGGAAGATTTTCTGTTGCCCACGGCATGAGCCGTGAAGAGTTTCTTTCACATCATGCGGGCAGGGCAAGTAAGGTTTCACTGCCCTTGCCACAGGCAGAGGAGCTGGCAGAAAAGCTGTCACCGTGGTTCGATGTTGATGTGGTTATATCCGATGAAAAAATGTATCTTGTTTCAGGAACGAAGAAGCTTGCCGACGATTGAAGCAGTCCGTTTTTTATAAGAACACATAATATAGGTCATAAGGACGCCCATCGGGCGTCCATTTTTATCGGGCAAAGTCAGATATCTTCTGATTTTTTAATGATTGTTTATTTTTTACTGACTCCTTATTGTTTTATCCTTTCCTGACTACTGACTACTGACTACTGTCTACTGATCCCTGACCCCTGGCTACTGTCTACTCAAGGTGTATTTACCTTCGCTTTTATGTACCGTGGTGCAAAACGGCAAGGTTTTATTTATTCCTCCAACTCCGTACGCTCATGCCGCTTGGGCACTTACTTTTATCGGTTGTGATAAAAGTAAGCAAAAGCACGCTTTTTTGTAGACACGGCTTTTTATTTTTATAATATACCGTCAGTCCGCCTTCAACAACAAACTACGAAGCGCCCCGGCTTCTGCTTTTTCATTACTTATAATAAATA
>JAFUQS010000041.1 GCA_017472225.1 Clostridia bacterium
AGATTTAAGAAGTGAGTCGGTAGTAATGATGGTCTGTTCTCTTTGCGGTAAGAAAACTGAACGAACAGGCAGAAATCAGAAGTTCTGTCCCGACTGTGCGAAGAAGAAACAGAGACAGAGAAACGCAGAATATATGTCTGCAAAAAGGTCTCGGGTGGATGTTTATGATGCCCTAAAGCCGCCAAAATAATGGCTCAAAAACGGCAGAAGGACAGAAGCAATATACTTTTATGTTGTTGCGTTTTAAAACATCCACACAAACAAGAAACATTATACAACAAAAATCTTAAACCCGAACAAACGAACAAGGTGCCATGAAGCCCAATACCACTGCCTTGTGGCGTTCGTATTTGTAGCGTACACTGTGGCACATTGTACGGATAAAACCCGAACAGATAAAAGCTTTGTGCTGTTGGTTTATGTGCGTATTGTACGGATGTTCGGAAAATAAATCTATGAAAGAGGTAAAAATTTGGAGAATTATTTATACTATTCAGACCCGTTCTTTGCATATAACAACTCGCTGTATATTGAAAGGACAATAAACGGTAAGCCAGTAAACATTAAGCTCAGTAATTTCCTTGCAAGGATAACCGAGGATATTACCTGCACTAACGGAGCCGAGAACGAAAGATTCCTTTCTATTGTCGGTACAGATGAAAAAGGAAACGACCTTAGAAAAATCACAGTACCCCTGAAAAATTTTGCACAGCTTGATTGGGCACAGGAGTATTGGGGTATCAACTGCGTTATTGAATCAGGCTACGGCAACCGTGATAATCTCCGTCAGGCCATTCAGTCAACGGCAAAGTACGCAGAGGCAAAAACTATTTATGGTACAACAGGTTGGTGGGAAACTGCAACGGGTTGGCAGTTCTGTATGCCCGGTGACAGCAACGCAGAGGTTGAGCTGACAGAAAAGACAAAGGGTTATTCATTTAAAACAGATGCAGATATAACAGAAACGATGAACATTATGAAGCCCTTGCCTTACTCTGTTGCACCGAAGGAGATTATGTTTCCAATGCTCGCCTACACATTGGTAAGTGTGCTCGGCACATTTATGGCAAAGGCAGGCAAAGAAACGAAAACGGTCATTATGCTTTACGGCAAAACAGGCTCGATGAAAACCACATTGTCACTTTTAATCAATTCCCTTTTCGGCAGGTTCAATGAAGATAATATCCCGATGAATTTCCGTGACACACCCAAGAGCATATTGAACTATTGCTTCACTCTTAAGGACTGTGCAGTTGTCATTGACGATTATCATCCCGGCTCAGGTAGAGAGCAATCGGCACAGGATGCAACCACTCAGGCACTTATCCGTGGTATATGTAACAGAGAAGCAAGAGGTGCTCTTGATAAAAGCGGAAGACAGAGAGCTGCAAAAAGACCGCAGTGTAATGTGATAATGACTGCAGAATATCTTCCCAATGTGGGTGAAAGCGGTGTTGCAAGATTTCTTTCTCTTGAGCTCAAGCCCGGCGACATTAACCTTAATGACCTTACAAAGTATCAGAAGGAAGCTGAAGAAGGAACCTTATCACACTTTACTTTCCTTGCAACTGAAATGCTGAAGGCAAAATTTCTTGACAAAGAAAACGGAGTGAAAGAGCTTTTAGAAAAACTCAAAAGCGGTTTTCTTGCTAACAGAAAGTTTTACAAAGCCAAAGCTGATGAAATGAATTTTCATATCAGACCGAGATTATGTGACGACCTTGCAAATTTAAGAATCGGTTTTGAGCTTTACTGTGAAACTCTTTTCCATTATGAAGGTATCACTGCCGAACAGAAAAAGGAAATGTTAAATGAGCTTGTCGGAATTTTATTGCGCCTCGCCGTAACACAGCAGTCACTGACAGAAACAGAACAGCCGACAGAAGTATTTATTCGTAAGCTTCACTGTCTGATTGATATAGGTAAAGTAAATCTTGTTGAGCGTATGAAAAGACCTATTGATATGCCGAGAAACCTTGTGGGATATTAT
>JAFUQS010000042.1 GCA_017472225.1 Clostridia bacterium
ACTTCTGCTCTTGACAACTCAAACATTCTATGCTGTGTAGAAAATACGAGGGCGATGCCCTCAATGTATAACCAAATTGGTTATCAAAAATACAAAAAAATACAGCAAGTTGGTGTAAACCACTTGACTTTTTATAGGAGTGAAAATTATGAATAAAAAGACAACCGTTAAAATGCAGAAAAAGGACGGTCCCGTTCTCAATGTCTCTGAAGACTGCGTTGAAGTTTTCAAGAAAAGCGGCTATACAAAGTTTGAAGAAAAAGCTATTGTGAGTATCGATGAAATGAAAAAGGACCAGCTCAAAGCTTATGCAAAAGATAAGGGTATTGACATCGGCGATGCAAAAACGGTAGATGAAATCCGTGCAAAAATCAAGGAAGCTGAAGAAGCCGGGGTGTAATTATGAAAGCAAGTGAGGTTCTTGCCGTGGAACTGCTTTCACATCTTGTAAAACTCCATCCGAACTCTTCTTGCAAAACTCCTGAGGAAGTTATTCCCTTTATTGAAGAAGCAAAAGCGGATATTGTCCTTCACACTCGCAGAGAAGAGCTTCCTTCTTATTTTGAAAGCAAGATAAAAAAACTTGCAAAAATAAGAATACTCAAGGTTTCGGCTGAAAACGACAGAGTAAAAAACAAGTCTTATTCTGAGGGCGTTGTTTCGAAAAGTGAAACATATCTGACAATCGCTGATTATGAAAAGCAGGAAGCAGAGTTGTTATCTTCATTAAACGTTCACAGGAGGTGCCGTGTTGTTACAGAATGAAACACCTCAGGAATGGAAGAAAAAATGTCTGATTTGCCCCACAAAAGCAAAAAAAGACAAGTATAATTCTGAAACTCTCACGGTACTTGACCCTATATGTGAAGTTGAGTTATGTATTCAGCCTGTTACAGATGAGGCTGTAATCAAAGAATATGGTCTTTCGCACACGGGTAGCATACAAACCGTAGTTTACGATGAAAACTGTGAAATCAAGCCTTTATATGTGCTTCGATGTTACGATGAAGACTACAGCGTAAAAGGAATTAAGCGGTTTTTATCTTACAGACTCGTTATTGCTGAAAGGGTGAGCTGAGTTGGCGAAAAACAGCTTCAGTGCTTTCTCCGACAAGCTCACCGATATGCAAAAGAACATCAACAAAGAATTGGAAGCTAAAGTGAGAATACGCAGTGAAATTCTTGCCGGTGATGCAAGAACTGCTTGCCCTGTTGATGAAGGGAATCTACGAAACAGCATAGAAGGCTTTGTTGAAAAGGAAAAAGATGCAATAACAGGCGGAGCTGTAACCGTAAACGAATACGCTGCCTATGTAGAATTCGGAACAGGTCCTGTCGGTACTCAGACGGGCGGACATCCTCTCGACAGTGAGTTGGGAATAGTGAGAAAAACAGAGCCGTGGGTAGCGAATATTCCCGATGTGGGTGTTCGCTATGTCCACGGTCAAAAGGCAAATCCATATATGTACACGGCAATGAAGCAAAATGAAAAAGAAATTATAGATGATTTCGGCAGTGTTCTGAAAGAGGTGATAAGAAGTGGTTGATGCTCGAGAACAAATTAAAAATCTTCTTGAAGGGATTATATATAACGAACCATTTAAGGTTAGCTCTCAATACCCTCAAAGTAACTGTGAGGGCATTAAGATTACATACAATGAGATTCTCAACACACAAACATCCGTGTCCGTGGTTGATGAAATTGCTTTCCAAGTAGATGTTTGGACTTATGACTTGGAAAGCCTTGTGACACTCACTCATTTGGCATCAGATGCACTTACCGGTATAGGCTTAAAACGTCAGTTTACTTCGCCGGATTTCACACCTGCCGAGACTAAATCAAAGTATTTCAGAAAAACAATGCGTTTTGGGCGCAAGGTTGACACAAGAACAAACAGATTGATTGACTAAGGAGGGTCATAATATGCCTAAACAGGGTCTTGCCAGCATTGGCATTAAAACAACAATTAAAGAGCATGAGCTCAATTATGTAACGGGTATCGGTGATATCGGTGGTGAGCCTTCTTCTCTTGATGCAACTTGTCTTAAGGATAAGATTGCCAAATCCGTTCCCGGTGTTCAGAAGAACGAGGGACACAACATCGACATTCTTTTTGATAATTCCGATGCAGAAAGCGATTACAGAAAAATCAAAGCTATGGAAGGAGAAGTAGTTTCCGTTGTTCATGAATTCCCCGATGGAACTCAGTTCGCAACCACAGCATATGTCAGTATTAAAATCAATGCGGTTAAGGTTGATGAACTCATCGGCGCAACAATTAAGTGCGACCTTCAGAGTGACTGGACTGACACCAATCCCACAACATAAAAGGGCTCACATTGGAGCCCTTCATTTTTTATTATAAGGAGTGTTAATTTATGTTTAACTCATTCAATATTGACCTGAGAATCGAAGAAAAAATTCAGAAGTTTGCTCTTCGTTTTTCTGTTGCTTCACAGCTCAAATTCAAAAAGAAATACAAACTTGAGGGCGTTCAGGCAGTACTTAACTGTTTCGATGACCTTGAAATGATGCTCGACTTCTTCACCGAGGCTCTCTCTTTCAAAGACAACAACAATCCCGTAACAGACGGTGCTGAGTTTTACGATATTCTCGTAAACAACGGATATTGCGGTCAGGAGGATTTTACAAAACTTGTCCTTCAGATAGCATCAAGTTCAGGCATTGTTAAACAAAATCAGGGCGAAAAGGTAGCTGAAGCAATTTCAAACACTTACAATGCAATGTTTGATAGCTTTTCAATTGATGAAGAAGCAGAAAAAGAACTTGAAAGTACAACCGATGAAGGCAGCGAATACAAGGATGCTAAGAAAGTGAAGTCTTTTCGCACCGAAGAAAACGCTGACAGTTGATGAACTCATAAAAGAAGCTCTGATTGCAGGTGTGAATTATTTTGATGTACATGAGCACACCTTCGGAGAGCTTATAGAAATTGTTGATGCCTATAACGAAAGAGTAAGACGTCAAAACAAAGATATTTCATTAATTTCAATGAGGCACGCACAACTTGTTGTGGCATATGTTGCCGGCAGTGGAAAAGACCTTGAAGTCTACGATGTTTTTCCTTTTTGGTCGAAAGAAGAAAAAGACCAGATACTGGTTGAAAAATATCTTCGTTATATGCGTGCACAGGTGGCGAAGAGAGGTGAAAACAAAAAATGACCGTTGAAGAATTAAAAGCTAAATTTACCGCCGATACTGCCGATTTCAAAGCAAAGCTTGATGGTATGAAAAAGCAACTTTCGGAAGCCGGAAATATCAGCGAATCTTTGCAGAAAACCATTGATAAAGGAATGAAAAGTTCTTCAGAAAAAACACAGGCCACAAGCAGAAAGCTTGAAGAGATGAACCGTAAGCTTGAAGAACAGAAGTCCAAGCTCAAGGATGCAATAACAAACGCTGAAATTTACACGACTAAGATGGACGGTCTTAAGGATGAGTTTTCCCGTCAGAACGCTGAAGTTGAAAGGCAACGTAAGGTTGTCAGGTCACTCGAAACAGCTTACGGTAAAATCCGAAGTGAAGTCGAGAAAATCGGCGGCAAGGAAACTCTCAGTAAACAGTTAGAAAATGCTGTTAATGAAGCTGACAGGCTTGATGCACAGATAAGAGAAATTCAATCAAATATCAACGCATCAAAGGGTGGAAAACTTGTTTTTGTGGGCGAAGAGCTCATGAGTATAGACAAGGCAAAAGTTAAAATTCAGGAGCTTATCACTCAGCAGGAAGCCGCAGTCGAAAAGGCCCGGCAGATTGATAATGCCCTTGCTTCGATTGGTGAAGGTAACATCAAATATGCTTCACTTGAAGGTATGAAGCAGCTCAAAACAGAGATTGTCGAAGCAAAAAAACAACTGGAACAGCTCAGAACACAGGCAAACAAAACAAATTCTCAGATTGCACAGGCAGCACAAAAAGCAGCTAACGAGTATAAGAAAATTGAAACTGCAGAAACGGTTTTCGTTAAACTGAAAGACCGAGCTCAACAGTTGCAGAGCAAATTGAAAAGTGCAACATCAACGGCAACAAAATTAAAGACATCGCTCAAAAGCGGTGGCAGCTTAAATACTGTTTTTAAAAAAGCGGCATCAGCCATTGGCGGAATGGTGAGTAAACTCAAAACCGTTCCGAATTATCTTAAAAGCATTGCTTTATCGGCAAAGAATTCATCAAATCAGCTTGCAAGGCTGCCTCGTTCCTTCAAAAGGATTGCAGGTGCTGCGACTGCTCTTTCTCTTGTAAGAGGCATATTCGGAGAATTAAGAAGTGTTGTTTCAAGTTATCTTCAGCAGAACGAAGAGCTGAATACAAGGGTTGAAGCAATGAAAACGGCCTTCGGACAACTTCTTGCACCGGCAATTGAAATAGTTGTTTCTGCTTTCGAAAAGCTGATGCCTTATCTGTTGGCAATCGGTAATGCCATTATGGAAGTGCTGAGTTCCTTAAGCATTTTTGCGGGGCTTAAGGAAACATCATCCGCTATTGACGGAGTAACTGCATCTACCAATGCACTTTCAAAGGCTCAGCAGGAGCTTTACGGCTTTGACAAGATAACAAAACAGTCTGACAACAGTTCTTCAAGTGCTGATGTTATTCCTGATTACGGTACTGCCGAAATCGGTTCAATTGATGAAATAATTTCAAAGATTACCTCATCGATAAACAATGCTATGACAAGCATAGATTGGGAGTCGGTGAAGAACAAAGCGAAGAGCTTTGCAAGTGAACTGTCAGACGCCTTCAATCAGTTGTTCAATGGTATAGATTGGCAACTTGCCGGAAAGACCGTTGCGGAAGGTCTCAACACTGCTACAACATCAATAAATACGTTTGTTGACGGAGTGAAGTGGGAAGATATAGGTTCTGACTTTGCTCAGTCTCTTAACAGTATAGTGTCTAACCTTGATTGGGAAGGTGTGGGAAAAACCTTCTCGGCAAAGTGGAAAATACTTACTGACACTATGAAAACAGCTATCGAGGAGTTTGATTTCAGAAATCTCGGCAGTGGTATATCGGAAGGGATAAACAGTTGGTTTGATAACACATCCTGGGAAGATGTTTCCGGAAATATCAGTGGTGCAATTTCAGGAGCTCTTGAAACCATAGCCGAAACCCTTGAAAATATCGATTGGCAGAGTCTTGCCACGAAAACAGCAGAGTTTATAAAAGGTATCAAATGGGGAGATATGGCATCTTCACTATTTGAGTCGCTCGGCGCTGCTCTTGGCGGCATAGGAAGTTATATCGGTGAACTCCTTTCAATAGGTTGGCAGAACTTTACTGATTATTGGGATGACTATATCAGTTGGGGGGACACTCCGGGTGAAATCATAAGTGGTCTTTTTGAGGGAATAAGCGATGCGATATCAAACATCGGTACATGGATAAAGGAACATGTTTTCCAACCATTTATTGACGGATTTAAGAAAGCCTTCGGAATTGCTTCTCCTGCAAAGGAAATGAAGCCCATGGGCGGCTATATTATCGACGGACTAAAGGAAGGTATCGGCGATATATGGTCCAAGGTTAAAGAAAAGTTTGATGCTCTAAAGGAAAAGATTAAACAGTGGTTTACTGATAAAAAGGCCGAAATTTCAAAGGGATGGAAAGATTTTACTTCCGGAATCAAAGATGTCAAGGCAAGTATATCAGCTAAATTTTCACAAAAAGCTGCAGATATAAAGAAAACATGGTCAAATTTAACTGCAAGCATAAAAAACAAATCTGCAGCTATGAAAGCATCTTTTTCACAGAAAAAAGATGATATTACCAAGAAGTGGAAAAACATTACTTCGGGCGTAAAGAATGTTTCATCAACAATTAAGGCGAAAATGTGGAAAACCAAGCAAGAAATCGGCGAATGGTTTCTTGAAAAAGTAAGCGACATTGCGGCATGGACCTCTTATGTGCTTATGGCCCTTGCAAATGGACAGAAAACTGTTACAAATCTTTGGAATAATATAAAGTCATGGTGGGGACAAAAAACGCTTGATGTAGGTCTTGCAATAACTGAAATTAAGGATGATGTTAAGGGCTTTGTTAACACAAAAATCATAAGTCCTGTTAACACTTTTCTTCAGAAAATCAATAAGAGTTGGGCAGTGCCTTATCTTGCCGAGGGTGCTATAATTGACGGCCCTACACTCGCCATGGTTGGTGAAGCAGGTAAAGAAGCAGTTATGCCTCTTGAAAACAACACCGGTTGGATTTCCGTTCTCGCAGGGCAGATTGTTCAGCTTATGGGTGGTGCGGCTTATTCCGGCTCAGGAGGTGCCGCAACGATTGTAATTCCAATTTACATAGGCAGTAAAAAGATATCTGAAGTTGTTATTGATGATATCAATAAGCAGACCGATGCAACAGGCAGATGCCCCATAAGAATTTGAGGTGATTAAATGTTAAAACTCAATAATATCGAAATGCCCTCTCCAAAACTGGAGGGGGTAACATTTTCAAAAGAAAAGATATGGTCAAAAAACACAGGTCGCACGGTTAACGCAAAAATGACAGGCGATATAATCGGAATCAAAACAACTGTAAGAATTGAGTTTCCGCCTCTTTCACCTGCTGATGTTGAACTTGTAGAATCAGTTGTCAGCAACGCTGAATTGCCGTTTTTTTTATTTGAATTAAATGACGGTCACAAAAATATTTCAAAAGAAGTTTATGCAGGTTCGCCGTCCACGAAGCTTTATTCCATTGTTGACGGAATAAATCATTACACAGGTTATGCAGTTGAACTTATTGAGAGGTGATGCTACATGATAACAGTATCGGACAAAATGAAAGAATATGTGCTCAGAACAGGAAGGCGCTTCAACGGCAAAATTGAAGTTGGTGAAGAAACACTGTACGAGGGTATAATGAGTGTCTTTATAGATCGTTCCATGTGTTCTGATTGTCTGAATTTTGGTGAAGTCAACAGTGCCTACTGCACAATCTCTGTTTTTGACCCTACTGTCAATTTTGCAGGTAAAGAAGTAGCAGTGTATATCTCTGCTGTTATAGACGGCATGGAAGAATGGGGAGAACTCGGTGTTTTCACTGCCGAAAAGCCTACTATATCAGATAGAACTGTGGATTTTTCGGCATTCGATTGTATCAAGTATAAAACTGATGTTACATACTTTCCTACACTTGAGGGCGAAAGTGCTGTTTCAGATGTTTTTAAAGATATCTGCTGTCAATGTGGAATACCTTTTAAAATTATCGAAAGTGAGTTGACAGTTAACCCTGCAAAATTAAGCGGAAGAAAATGCAAAGAGGCACTCGGACAAATCGCAGGCTTCTTAGGTGGAAATATTGTTACAGATAATGAGGGCAGAGTCACTGTCAGATATTTTTCTGAATGTGATTATACCGTTAGCGAAGATATGATGTCGGAGCCGACAATTGGTGAGGCAGTGTTTAGCCTTGATGGTATTTCCTGTACGGTAGGTGATGATATTCTCACTTGCGGAAGCACAGAAGGGAATGTTCTTGCTTTTTCAAATGTGCTCATGACACAGGAGCAATTGAACAGTATTTTTGAAAGACACAAAAGTCTGATATATCGTTCAGTAAGCGTTGAAAATCTTAGGGGAAATCCCTTTTTAGAGGTTGGAGATGTCATATCCTTGGAAAGACATGGAATTACTTATAAAATTCCTATAATGCACCTTACTGTTGATTTTGACGGCGGTGTAATGAATGATATCGAAACATATCATAAAACAACCGAAGAAGAATCAGGAGCTAAAAGTGTCAGTGATGTAATCAAGGAAATTGAACAGATTAAGACAGAGAATAAACTATCCTCAGAGTTTTCTGATGCAATAAGCAATGCTCTTGGAATATATTACTCAAAACAGACACTTGAAGACGGTAGTTATAAGATTTATGGGCACGATAAAGAAAATCTTGCTGATTCGACCTACATTTTCACAAACACATCTGAAGGTTTTGCTTTCGTAACGGGGGATAATTGTTGGAATAACGGAAATCCCATATGGCAGTATGGTGTTTCAAAAGACGGCAATGCCATTTTGAAAATGCTGAATGTATATAAGCTCTCTGCTGACCTTATTGAAGCTGGAATTCTCAAAAGCATTGACGGTTCAACCTATTTTGACCTTACGAATGCAGTTCAGAAGAGTACAAAAGAAGAAACAGACGATGAGGGCAATGTATGGAAGTGTGAAACGACAATAAGCAATGGTGAAATTGAAATCAAAAAGTTTAAAAACGGCACACAGATGGATGTTTTGCAGCTATCAATGAACAATTATGCCGGAGCGCAGATATCGGGAATTAAGATAATCAGAAAGGATGTTTCTGAGTTTGAAGAGCCGGAGGATTGGGAGTCTACTTCAGAAGCTATGAAGTATTTGCTTAAACTTCTATATTACAACGGTACGGCTTCTTTTAAGGTTTTAAGCTCTGACACCTCAAAAAATACAGCCGCTTTTCTTCTCGATGATAAGCTGGTATTCCCTTGTCTCGACAATAAGCTGTATGAATCGTACTTCGGTCTTACCGGTGCCAGGACATATGGTCCCATGGCGGCAGCGGGCTCGTTAAAAATATTTGACCTGAGCGACGAAGCAACTGAGATTGAGATCTTCTTTGATTCCGTGTCGAATTACCTTAAATTCCTTAACGCTGCAGGATATTATTTTGACAAAAATATCATTCTTCCGCAGAGTATCGGAATCAGCGGAACCGATGCAGACGGAAACGTCTATGAAACCTTTAAGCCGCTTAATGCTAACGGACACGCTGTTATGGGATATGACCTGTATGCCCAAAAAAAGGGCAATTCCCATGTGTACGGTAATGATGTAGTCTTATTCTCCGCTACAGCAGGAAATGCTTCTGTTCGTCCGTATTACCGAAAAGGGGATTCGGTAAGCCTTACCTTCAACGGAGCAGGCTTCGTCACCACAGGTTCATCGGCAATATTCTTTTCTGTGCCTCTCGATAAACCTGTAATCGGAAGCCCCACGGTTACCGCTTCTTCTGTCGGCGGACTTATCTTGAGACAGAATAACAAATACACTCACGGCTCAAATTCAGGCGCTGCTGTCAGCCCATCATCGTATTCGGCAGCAATCGAAGAAGGGTACATCCGTGTTGTGGCGAGTATGAGCGAAACAACCAATGCCACAAACAATGATTCAATCGGTATCAATTGGAGCGGGAAAATTACTTTTTCTTAAGGAGTTGATTTTAATATGGCTTTATCCAAACCAATCAGGCAAGATGATGGTGTAACAACCAATTATCATCGGATTCTTTTCGTGCAGCTTACTACGAACAAGCAGAATTCAATTGCGGTCTTGTCGTATGTTGATGAAACAGCAAGGGATAAGGAACAGCAGACAGGTGAATTCAAGCCTTACTGTCGCAGTAAGACCTATGAAACGGCATATGATGCCGCCATGTCAACTGAAAGTGCTTATGAATTCCTTAAAAGTCATAAGGACTTTGAGGGCGCAACAGATATTTAAACAGAAAGGATGATATCATGAAAAACTATCTTACATATCCCTGCAAGGTTATGAATATCACTCAGGGTTATACGGGAAGCTACACACATTCTCAGCACAATACCGGCTCACCGAAGGATTTCCCGTGGGATGAAGCCTG
>JAFUQS010000043.1 GCA_017472225.1 Clostridia bacterium
GTAGCGGGAGCGACTGTCGGACTACACTCTGTGGAAAGGCAGACAAATAAATTAGACAATAGCAGACCTTATGGAACAAATGAGACCAAGCGGCTCATTTTATTGAGCGTTGTTTTAAACAGAGCTGCTGGGCAACCGAGCCGTGGTATGGCACAACAGAGCAATCTGAAAATACCGATAAGAAGAAACCTTGTTTTCTTATCCACGGTGAGCAGAAAAGAATACCGAGTAAAGGATAGAATAAGCCTTACTCGGTATTTTTAGTTTTTGCGGAAGCTAATCCGCCAAATGCGTGCTTTTGCTTACTTTTGTCACAACCGACAAAAGTAAGAGCCCAAGCGGCTCGAGCGAGCGGAGTCAGAGGAATAAATAAAACCTTGCCGTTTTTCACCACGGCACATAAAAGCGAAGTTAAATACACCTTGAGCAGAAAGAAGTCAGTAGTCGGTAGACAGTAGTCAGGAAAAGATAAAAAATCAATAACTATAAAAACCATTGTATCAGCATTTAAGCTTTTACAATGGTTTTTGTGTGTTTAACTATTTGATTGTTTGTGTACTCACATGAGATTTGTCTTTTTTTACAGCCCGTAGCGGTGCTTAAGCTGTTTATTTGATCAAATCAACAATGTAAAGCTGAACGATATTAACAAGAACCTTAAGCACCTTGAAAAGCTTATCGACGATTTCAACCAAGGTTTTCATGCAATCATCGTTCGTCTCGTTTTCCGTGTCTTCATTGTCAACGTATGTTGTGTTCACATCGCCTTGTGTTGTGTCCTTCTGAATTGCAAAGCGGTCAACACTCTCAGCACCATTATCAGTCACCTGATATGCATCGAAGTAAAGAATACCGTCAACAATTCTCACAGCTGAGAACATGGGAGCATCAACGGAAAGGATCTTTTCTCCTCTGGGGAAGTATTCGTCGGTGAGTGAAGCATCATTCTGAATATAGGTCTTTACACCGCTTGTGCCCGAAATCACATAGCTTGTGCCGATGGGCTGCACCTGTGTTTTATATACATTGCCGTCGAAGTTCAGGTAAAGCTTTGTGTAGTCAGTTTTAACATTGTTAACAAGTGAACCTGTTCTCATGTAAACATGGTCGTGGCCCTGGAATACCATGTCAACATCAAGCTCCGGCATAAGCACGGAAAGCTGCTCACGAATAGCACATACATCGTCATCCTTATAATGTGAGCCCTGAGAGTAGACTGCTTTGTGAATGACAACGAATTTCCATTCGGCTTCACTTGCTGCCATATCTGCCTTGAGCCAGGAAATCTGGTCGTCGGAAAGTCCCTCGGAATCATTGAGATTTTCCGAGTTGAGAACAGCCACATGAATGTTGTTGTAATCGAAGGAGTAATATACGCCGCCTGTGATATCCTGCTCGGGAGCGTTGGGAAGAACGAAGTAATTTGCAAGTGCATTTGTGCCCTTGCCTTCATGGTTACCCGATGCAGGCATCATGAAGGTGTTCATGAGCTCTGATGAAGCGGTGTTGAACATCCATGCCCACTGCTTCATGTTGTCGCCGTGGTCAACAAGGTCGCCCGTGTTGATGATGAAGTCAGCGTCGGGAAGGGTATCAAAGGCAGCTTCAACGGTTTTTGCCCATGCTCTGTTATACTGCTTTTCGTTCTGACTCTGGGGGTCAGCCATGTGGAAGAAGGTGACATTATCACTTCCGTCGGCAGTTGTGATTGTGCCTGTTTCACTCCACCAATCTCTGTCGGCATCACCTACACGGTAATAGTAGGTTGCACCGGGCTCAAGACCTGTGAGCTTTACAATATGGCGGTTAATCGGGTATTCATATGTAATAAAGCCCATGATACCGATATCAATGCCGGGGAAGGAACGGGTTACGGTTTCACTCTGAAGATCAATGCCGAAATCAGAATTTACTGTTCCTTCGCCTGTGAATACGGGCTCACTTTCAGCTTTATAAATTTCGATGTCACCACCAACGGTGGATTTTGAATACCAACTGATGTTTGCACTTGTTTTGCTGTCTTCACCCATTGTCACGCTGACCATTGTGGGCAGACGGTAATTTTCTCTTGAAACGGGAACCTCAACCTTTTCCGTGCTGTAGGTAACATCGTAGTCACCGAGCTTGGTTGGGTTGGAATCACCTGTGAAGTCATTGAGAACATAGGCAATATATACGCCGATACCTTCAATCTGGCTGAAGGTGACATATTTGCTTATAAGAAGCTGATCGAGAGTGTCATAAATACTGTCATAGGGAAGAATACCGAGAGCAAAAATGGTGTCAACAAGATTCATATATGTGAAATCATTTTTAAGCACATATGAAAGAAGATAGTTGATGCCTTCACCAAGACGGTTGCCGATTTCATCGTCATTGAGGAGCTTGTCAAGTCTGATTTCAAGCTTTGAAAGAAGACTGTCTTCAACAAGGTCATGAACAAGAAGGTCAACAAGTGTGTCCCATACCTTCTGGGCGTTTTCGCCGCTTTCAAATTTTGCAATGGCATCCTGAACAAAAGCATCGTCGGAGCTGTCCTCATTACCGACTACCCAATAAGTCATCGCTGAGAAAACGAGATCACCGAGGTTGCCGGGTCTTGTTTCATCGCCGAAACCGAGAGTATCAATGAATTTGGTGCAGGGAAGGTCTGAAACCTGAATTGAGATAAGTCCGTTAACAAGGCTCTCAATAAGAGCATAAAGGTCATCGGGATTTTCCACATAAAGCTCATAAATCTGACCGAGAAGGTCATTCACAAACCACATGATGTTATCGGTTGAGAAGATATTGTATCCGCCAAGGGATATGCCGTCACCGATATAAGGCTCCAAGAAGCCGCCGATGATGGCTGCAAGGTCAATGTTGAGGGTTTTAAGATAAGCATCAACACTGCCTGTGGCTCGTATATCCTCAAGAATACCGGAAAGATAGGATTCAACAATTGCCATGAGGAACTTTGTTGCGTCTGCTTTGCCGTCATCACTGAGGGCTCCGCCGTAGGCGAGGGAGAAGGCTGTGTTTTTAAAGGTACCCTTTTCATATGTAACACCCTCAAAGGTAAACTGCTTTGCAGCATCAAAGTCAACGGAAGCAACATCCATTTCGCTTTTGCCGTTTTCAAAGGTTCTGATTGTCAGCTCACGGTAGGTGTTGGGGAAGCCTGTTACTGAAGCTGTTTCAATGTCATAAAGGGCATCTCCGTCATCGTTGATTGTTGCAGCAGTATCGTCGGTATGAAGGTGACCGGTGAAGGCATAATGAATGCCCCATGAAGCAAACTTTTCGGCAACCTCCATATAATTGTTGAGGGGAAATGCGAAGGTGATTGAGGGCTCAGTTTCCATATGTGCGGCAAGGCCGTGGTGAATCATAACCATGGGAGTTTTGCCGTCGGCAACAGCTTCCTTTGCCAGATTTTCCACCCAGGACATAAGCTCGTCTGTCACCATACCCTCGGTGTGGTATTCCTGAACATCGGTAAAGGAGTAAATATTGGAGTCGATAACGATAAGGCGGTAGCCCTCGTTGAAATCAACTGCATAAGAAAGCTGACCCTGAACATTGTCGCCTGCTTTCGCATATTCGCTGAAGGCAAGGTCATAGCCGTAATCAGCATAAACCTGACGGAATTCTTCTGCGGTAATTGACCTGCCCTGCTCCTCCTTGCCGTTTACAAAGGTAGATGCTCTCGGGCTGTTGATATCGTGATTACCGGCAGTAACGATGAATTCAACACCGTACTTTTCTTCGTATTCACCAAAGATTTTTGCAAGTCCAACATGAGCTTCATATTCGCTGTCCTTTGTAAGGTCACCGGGAACAAAAATATATTTAAGCTCCGGATTGCGGATAAGCATTGTGTCAAGCGCAGTTCTCACAATTGCATCTGATTGGCGGTAAAGCTTTGCATTCATGGCACAGTATTCAATCCATGCCTCGCAGTTGTCGCCCGTTAAGGAATCGGGGTAATAGTGCGGGTCAGACATGGTTGTGAAGGAAAGCTCACTTTTAACCTTGCCTGTGTTCATTTCGGCAGTTGAAACGGCGCTCACCATACCGAAAAGAAGGCAGAGCGTCAGAAGAACACAAAGCACTTTTTTAATATGTTTCATTATTTTATCCTCCTTAAATAAAGAATTTATTACCTCAATATTTTAACATATATTAACAAAATTTTAAAGAGCTTAAGAGTTTAAAAAGTATTTTGTTGACCTCACCAAAACAAGAAGTAGGTTTTTGTGATTAAAGTATAAGCTTCTTTACATTTTTCACAAAAAACAATTGATAAAATCTGACAATTTAAACAAGAAATTTTTCTTAAAAGGTAGATTTAATTTATATAAAGTGATACAATATATGGCGGTAAAATTATAATGGAGGCAAAAAAATGCAAAAAGAAAACAAAATGGGTGTTATGCCCGTTAAAAAGCTTATCATTTCAATGTCCCTGCCAATGATGATTTCAATGCTTGTTCAGGCACTTTATAATGTTGTGGACAGTATATTTGTTTCACAGGTGTGTGAGGATGCTCTCACTGCCGTTTCACTCGCTTTTCCGGCTCAGAACCTGATGATTGGTGTTGCCACGGGTACAGGTGTCGGCATCAATGCGCTTCTTTCAAGAAACCTCGGTGCCAAGGATTACGATAAGGTTAACAGAATTGCAGAAAACGGTGTTTTTCTTGCCGTTGTGAGTTCAATTGTGTTTCTCATTTTCGGCGTTTTCGGCTCAAAGCTTTTCTTTGACACGCAGATTGATTCATCCTCTCCGATTCATTCATATGGTGTTGATTATCTTTCTGTGGTCTGCGGCTGCTCAATCGGTCTTTTCGGTCAGGTTACTATGGAAAGGCTTCTTCAGGCAACGGGCAGAACAACACTTTCAATGATAACTCAGCTTATCGGTGCCCTTGCAAACATCATTCTTGACCCGATTTTCATTTTCGGCTGGGGTCCCGTTCCCCGTATGGAGGCAAAGGGTGCTGCCGTTGCAACGGTTATCGGTCAGATTTTAGCCTTCATAACAGGTCTTATCCTTAACAAAAAATGTAACAAGGAAATTAAATTCGGTATCAAAGGCTTCAGACCCGACGGAAGAATGATTGGAGAAATTTACAAAATCGGTGTGCCTTCAATTGCAATGGTTGCCATCGGCTCCTTCATGACCTTCTGCTTTAATAAAATTCTTCTTGCTTTTTCATCAACTGCGGCTGCGGTTTTCGGTGTTTACTTCAAGCTTCAGTCCTTTGTATTTATGCCCGTGTTCGGTCTTAACAACGGTGTTATTCCCATTATCGCCTTCAATTACGGTGCAAGAAATAAGGAGAGAATAACTGCCGCCCTTCGCTTCAGTTGTGTGATTGCAGTTTCAATTATGGCATTTGGTACACTTCTGATGTGGGTTATGCCCGAAACAATGCTTCGCCTTTTTGATGCAAGTGAGGACATGATGGGAATCGGTGTTCCCGCACTTAAAATTATCAGCACAAGCTTTGTTCTCGCCGGTGTATGTATAAACCTTGGTGCAGTTTATCAGGCACTCGGAAAAAGCTATTTTTCAATGATAGTCTCCTTCGCAAGACAGATTGTTGTTCTTCTCCCCGTGGCATATCTGCTTTCAAAAACAGGGGTACTCAACAATGTGTGGCTTGCCTTCCCGATTGCGGAATTTATGTCTTTGATGGTAACTCTTATCTGCTTTACTTATGTTTATAAAACAATTATCCGTAAGCTTCCCAAAAAGGAAAACGAAGCACAGGATTGAGTGTGAATAATTTTTAAACACTTTTTTAAAATTTGTTGCAAACTATTTTAAAAACAATTGAAAAGGTGTATTATAGATATACGAAATGCAACAAAAACTGTGTTTTGTGTTTTAAAAATTGACAACTTCTGATTCTCTAATATCAAGTGAAGTCCCGAAAAGCCGGAAGGCCTTCGGGACTTTGCGCTTTTTAAAAGTGTTATTCATATTGTAAAAGCCTTTATTTTATGTTACAATATATTGATTAAGAATATTTTGTTTTTCGGAGGGGAATTTATGATTTCCGTTGCTCTTGCCGCCTATAAGGGCGAAAAATATATTGAACAGCAGCTTCGTTCTATTCTTTCCCAGCTTTCATATGAGGATGAAATTATTGTTTCCGACGATAAGCCGGGGGGACAGACGGAAAAAATTGTTAAAAGAATTGCCGGTGAGGACAGTCGTGTTGTCTGGGTTGAGGGCAAGGGTAAGGGTGTTGTTGCAAACTTTGTCAATGCCATAAGGCACTGCAAGGGAGACAAGATTTTTCTTTGTGATCAGGATGATGTGTGGCTCCCGAACAAGGTTAAAATGGTTATGGAGGAATTCGACAAGGGTGCAGACCTGGTTCTGCATAATGCCTATGTAACCGATGGCGACCTTAACATAACCAATCATTCATTTTTCAATATGCGTAACAGCAAAAAGGGTGTTTTCAGGAATATCCTTAAGAATTCCTACATGGGCTGCTGCATGGCATTTGATAAAAAAATGCTGAAGTTCATCATGCCTGTTCCGCAGCATATTCCCATGCATGACCAATGGATAGGCATCATCTGTGATATTTACGGCACGGTGAAGCTTATTGATATGCCTCTTATTTATTACCGTGTTCACGGAAACAATGTCACCGGCGGTGAAACCACCACCGAACAGAAAATCCGTTGGAGAAGGTATCTTATCAGAAAATTATACAAAAGAGTTTTCCTCAAAAGATAAGGAGAATTATTATGGAAAAAATCAAGGTCAGCGGTTGTATTGTAACCTATAACGCAAGGGATAAAATTTCTCCCACAATTGAATCTGTTCTTGAAAAAACTCAGGGTGTGGACTTCACCCTTTATGTGGTGGACAACGCTTCAAGCGACGGTACTGCCGGATTCATAAAAGAAAGATTTCCTCAGGTGGTTGTGATTGAATCTGAAAAAAATGCAGGCTTCGGCGCCGGGCATAACAGGGTGATTCCTTTTCTGCAGTCAGAATATCATGTGGTTATAAATCCGGATATTCTGCTTGAAGATGATGTCATTTCCGAGCTTGCGGATTATGCTGAAACTGACGGGACAATCGGTCTTCTTTCTCCGCAGATACGCTTCGCCGACGGTAAGCTGCAGATGCTTGCAAAAAGAAATCCCACAGTTAGATTTCTGGGCAACCATTGGTTCCATAAGGGCGATGCTCCGAATCGCCTCATGACGGAATACTGTATGCTCGATATGCCCGATGACAAGCCTTTTGAAATCACAAATGCAACGGGCTGCTTCATGTTCTTCAGAACGGATGTGTTCATGGAGCTTGGCGGCTTTGATGAAAGATTTTTCATGTATCTTGAGGACTGTGATATTGCAAGGCGTGTGAGCAAAAAATACAAGGCTCTTCACTATCCCATGGCAACCGTTTATCACCTTTGGGAAAGAGAAAGCAAAAGGAATAAAAAGCTTCTTCTTATTCATATTCAGTCGATTATAAAATATTTCCTTAAATGGGGAATCAGATTCTGAGGAGGACACCATGGCAAAAATATCGGTAATAGTTCCCGCATATAATTCGGAGCAGTTTATTGCAGAAACTCTCGAAAACCTTTTAAATCAGACACTCAAGGACATTGAGGTTATAGTTGTCAATGACGGCTCCACCGACGGCACACAGAAAATTATTGATGAATACTGCAGAAAAAGTGACATCTTCAAGTCGTACATCAAGGAAAACGGCGGTGTTTCAAAGGCAAGAAATTACGGACTCGAAAGGGCCACGGGTGAATATGTGCTTTTTCAGGATGCTGATGACCTTTACACTGAGGGCAGCCTTGAGGCGTTTTATGAAACTGCAAAAAGAACAGGTGCAGACCTTGTTCTCGGCAGACTCAGAACCTTCGGCAAGAATACCGTGAGTAAATATAATGCTTTTGCCGATAAGCTCGCTTCCATGGAAGCCGTTGACAATTTTGATATCACACTCCTGTGGAGCTTTCTTGTGGGTAACAAGTGCTATAAAAGGGACAGATTGGTTGAAAGCGGTGTCCGTTTTCCGGGCTTCCGATATTCAGAGGAGGGCGCCTTCTTCATGTCCTATGTTTATACGGGTGCAAAAATTGCAGGCACAATGGATGCCACCATGTGCTATCGCCGACACACTGAGGAGGAAGGACTTTCTGTCAGCCAGACAGTAAATGAAGAGCTTGCCCGTTCCTTCAGCGGTTCACTGAAGGTTATTTATGACGGTGCAGTGAAAGCAGTTGAAAATGCTCCCGATACCTTTGATAAGAAGGAGTATATTCAGGAGGTTATCTATAAAACGGCTTATATTCTTCTGTCACAGTTTTATCGCCTTTGTTGGCGCAGTGATGACGGCTGCATGACCTATTGCGCTGAGGAGTTTGAACGCCTGCGTTCACTTATGACGGAAAAACGCTTTAAAATTATGCAGCAGACTGATGCAGACCTGCACCTTGAAAATATTTTCAGAACACGAAAGGAAATTGCAGAAAAACCGGGCATCTCCGTCATAATCAGAAAATCAAACAGGGATATGACGGCTCTTCTCGATTCAATATATAGTCAGATTTGTCCCATGTTTGAGGTGATTGTGCCTCAGAGCATGGTGGATAAGGGCCTTATTCCTGAAAAGTATCTGACAATGGAAAATCTTCGTATTCTTCCCGATAAGAAATATATGAAAAATGCAAGAAGGTCCGCAAGGGCAAAAAGAGTTGTCAGCTTCCTTAAGCCCCGTAAGCTTGATATCAGAGATTTCAGGCTCACATACCGATTCAGGAAAATCCCCGATAAATTAAAGGAAATCTTCTTCCCTGTTATGCTCAGGGGAATCGACTTCCTTTTAACAAAAAGGATTGTGAAATAAATGAAAAAGCTGTTATACAGTGTCTATGCATTGCTTTTTAACATCAGCCGACTTCTTTTTCCCATAAAGAAAAACAGAGTTGCTTTTGTTTCAATGCACAATGAAAATTTCAAGGATTCGCTTGGCTGTGTTTATGAAAAAATGAAGGAAGAGGGCGGATATGACTTTGTTCTTATCACAAGGCAGGATTTGTCCTTGAGAAATATTCCCCGCCTTATTTCCTTCTTTCTTGTTAAATCACGGCTTCTTGCAACATCACAGTATGTTTTTCTCAACGATAATTTCATGCCTATGGGTAAGCTGAATTTCAGACCTGAGGCAGTTATCACTCAGCTCTGGCACGCAGAGGGTGCTTTCAAAAAGTTCGGTCTGCACATTCCTCAGGATGAGGATTTGAGAAAAAGGGAGGAATCGGGCAACAAAAAGCTTACCTATGTTGTTTGCTCAAGTGAGAGTGTGAGAGACATTTATGCAGGTGCCTTCGGTGTTGACAGGGAAAAGGTGTTGCCCTTGGGCGCACCGAGAGCCGACTTCCTTTTCAAAAAAGAAAACCGGATAAAGGCTGAAGAAAAGCTGCGGAAGCTTTATCCTCAGACAAAGGGCAAAAAGGTTGTGCTTTATGCTCCCACCTTCCGTGATGACCTTAAAAGAAATGAGGATATCCTGAAGGTTTTTGACACAGAAAAATTCACTGAGCTTCTCGGTGAAGATTATTGCCTGATGGTACGGCTTCACCCACAGATTCATATAAATGGAAACGGGCTCACAAATGCAATTGATGTTACGGATTATGAGGATGTGAGAGAGCTTGTGCTTTTCTGCGATATTCTTATAACTGACTATTCTTCAATTTGCATGGATTTTTCGCTTCTGGGCAAGAAGACTCTGTTTTTCGCTTACGATTTAGAGGAATATATAAGCGAAAGGAATTTCTATTTTGATTATGAAACCTATGTCCCCGGTGAGATTGCAAAAACTCTCGGTGACCTTGCCGTAAAGGTCAGGGGAGAATCAGATGATGAAAAAAATAACCATTTCAGAAGCTTTAATTTCAGCTTCACAGACGGCAAAAGCTCTGAAAGGGTTGTTGAAAGGATTGTGAAGAAAAATGAATAAGGCAAAAAGAATAATCCTTACTGTTGTACTTGCTGCAGCACTTGGCGGTGCTTCATTTTTCGGATATATGTTCATGAACGGTCTTTCGGGAATAAGAATAAACCCGCAATATAAGGAAGGGCAGATAAAGGTTGCTTGTGTGGGTGACAGTGTGACCTATGGACACAGCATAAAAAACTGGCCGAGGAACAATTATCCCGCACTGCTTTCTGATATGCTGGGTGAGGATTATCATGTGTGCTCATATGGTGTCAGCGGAAGCACTGTTCAGCCTGACGGTGATCAGCCATATAACATAACAAAGGCATACACATGGTCACATGAATATGAGGCGGACATTCTTGTTTTTATGATGGGAAGCAATGACTCAAAGCCGGAAAATTGGAAGGGTGAGGAAGCTTTCTTAAAACAGTATAATGCAATGCTTGATACATATGTTAATGTTGAAAATCCGCCGAAGGTCTATCTTTGCGCACCACCCGTTGCAAATTTCCCCGAGGGTGTGACACAGGGTCTTACCAATTATGATATTCAGCCGGTGTATGTTGAGACTGTAGCAGAGCTTGTCCGTCAGGTTGCCGAAGAAAGAGGATATGAGCTTATTGATATTTTCAAGCTCACTGAAGGCCACCGTGAATTGTTCGGCAAGGACAATGTCCATCCGAATAACGACGGTGCCATGGCAATCGCAACGGAAATTTACAATAAAATCAGCTTATAAAAAAGGAACTGTAAGCAGTTACAATATGCTTACAGCTCTTTTTATGTTTTTTTACATCTTTGCTAAGATTTCATCAATAATGCTGCACCAATCTGCATAAGATTTTGAGCCTACATAGCTCTCACCGATCTGATTTCCGTTTTCGTCAAGGAAATAGGTGGTGGGAACGGTGTAAACCTGACCAAGCTCTGAATCAAGAAGGGATTCACTCATCAGAATGTTGAGATAGGTTACACCTGTCTGCCCGATAACTGCCTGAGCGTCTGCAAAAAGGGATTCGTTTTTATAAGTGCCGTCTGCATTAACGATTACGTCAACGGGAACACCCACAATAGTTAAGCCTTTTTCTGCATATTCCTTGCTGATTTTTTCAAGGTCGGGCATTTCTCTCACACAGGGACCGCAGAAGGTTGCCCAGACATTTACCATGGTAAGCTTTTTTCCCTGAAGTGCAGTGTAATCAACCTTGTTGCCTTCCATATCAATGCTTTCAAATGCTCCGAACATACCTGCCTGTGTCACATTTCCGTTTGTTGCATTGTTCCCTGAGCAGGCAGTGAGGGTGACACAGAATATCACTGCCGCAATGAGAACGGGAAGAATTCTTTTTTTCATGTTTTTACCTCTTATTGATTTTTCTTTGAAAAGCCGGTGACAAGCTTTTTGAAGCCGCCCTTTGTGCCGTTACACAGGTCAAGAAGACCGTCAACGCTCTTTTGTGAAAGAATACCGCCCGTAAAGCCGCTGAATGAACGAAGGGGCATATCCTTGATTGATTCGGTAATCATATCCGGGTTTTCAGCAGTGAGAGCCACAACCTTTGCACCGTTTGTAAGTGCGCCGTAAAGGAATTTACCGAAGGGACTTACGGCAACCTGACTGACTGAACAGTTAATGGTGAGATCACCCTTTTTGAATTCGCTGTTGTCGGGAATTTCTCTGCCGAGAACTGCCTCAAATTCGCTGTCGGGGATACGCTTTACATTTGCGATGTTGTAGTATGACGGTGCTGATTCACTGTAATCGGGGACTTCGACATCGGGCTTTGCCGTTGTAAGCTTAAGCTTTGCTTCAAGGCGGATATCTCTTGATGAAGCACCGACAAGGATTTTATATTCACCGCTTTCTGCGTGCCAATCTGCAATGTTCACATTGTAATAGCTGAAGGCTCTTTCGTCAAGCTCAATTTCAACTTCCTTTTCCTCACCTGCTTCAAGGAAAAGCTTTTTGAAGCCCTTAAGCTCTTTTTCAGCCTTGTAAATTTTACTTTCCGGTGCAGATACATAAACCTGTGCAACCTCGGCACCGTCTTTGTCACCGACATTTTTGATTTTGAAGGAAAGTGTCAGCTTATCTCCTTCGTTTATCTTTTTCTTTGAAAGCTTGATGTCACTGTATTCAAATTCAGTATAAGAAAGTCCGTGGCCGAAGGGATAGGCTACTGCTTTTTTTGCTGAATCATAATATCTGTAGCCCACATAGATGCTTTCACGGTATTCAACGGTTCTGGGACCCATGGGGAAATAGGTTGAAGCAAGGTTGTCCTCATTATACATCGGGAAGGTTTCTGCAAGCTTACCGCTTGGGTTAACCTTACCGTAAATAAGGTCATAGCAAGCCTCGCCTGCTGCCTGTCCGCCAAGGTACATATTAAGAACTGCCTTTGCCTTGTTGTCCCAGGGCTTCATCTGAACCGGTGAGCCACAGGAGAGCACAACAACGATGTTTTCATTTACCTTTGCAATTTCTTCAACAAGAAGAGCGTGGGATGAAGGCATATTGATATGCTTTCTGTCAAAGCCTTCACTTTCAAAGGCATCGGTAAGACCGATGAAAATAATAACTGTATCTTTATTCTTCGCTGCGGCAACTGCCTCGTCAATAAGCTTTTTGTTATATCCGTCACCCTTGAGTGAATAGCCTTCAGCGTAGGTGAAAATCTTGCCTGCGTTTTCCATAGCCTCGGTGAAGGATACTGTCTTATAAGGATTGATGTGGCTTGAGCCCGCACCCTGATAGCGCACCTTCTTTGCAAGGGCACCGATAACTGCAACGCTGCTTTCCTTTTTAAGAGGAAGGATACTTCCCTCGTTTTTCATAAGAACTGCAGACCTTTCGGCAGCTTTTTTCGCAACCTTATGGTGAGCCGGGAAATTGATTGCATATCCGTCGCCCTCGTTTTTCTTGCAGTCAAAGGCAAATTTAATCATACGAAGGGCAATTTTGTCAATGTCCTCCATTGTGATTTCGCCCTTGTCAAGAGCTCTTTTGATATTGTTGTTGTTCATGCCGTTGTTACCGGGCATTTCAAGGTCAAGACCTGCCTTGATGCCCTTCACTCTGTCATTGACTGCGCCCCAGTCGCTGACAACGATACCCTTAAAGCCCCATTCGCCACGAAGAATATCTGTAAGGTAACGCTTGTTATCCGACAGGTATTCCCCTTCAATTCTGTTGTAGCTGCACATGATTGTGGTGGGCTGCTCTGTTTTTACAATATGCTCAAAAGCGGGCAGATAAATTTCACGCATTGCTCTTTCGTCAGCAACGGTATCAATGCACATTCTGATATGCTCTTCATTGTTGGCACAAAAATGCTTCAGGCTGACGCCTACGCCTTCATCCTGTACGCCGTGGACAAAAGCAGCACCCATTTTTGCTGTGAGATAGGGGTCTTCCGATATATACTCAAAGTTTCTGCCGCAAAGAGCACTTCTTTTGATGTTCACACCGGGACCGAGAACGGTTGTAACCTTGAGAGCCTTTGCTTCATCGGCAATTGCTTCGCCAACCTCCTCAATAAGCTCTGTATCCCAGGAAGAAGCAGTTGTAACAGCAGTGGGAAAGCAGGTTGAGGTTTCAGATGCCTGCATAATGTTTGTGCCGGCAGACTGTTTTTCCTTTCTCAGTCCGTGAGGGCCGTCACTCATCCATACAGAGGGAATACCTACTCTTTCAATGTCATTTGTAAGCCAGAAGGTCTTACCGGAAAGAAGCAGAAGCTTTTCGTCAAGGGTAAGCTCATCTAAAATCTTTTTGTAATCTTGTTCGCTCATTGTATTTCTCCTTATCTGATTTTATTTTGATACCTTTTCAATCATACCAAAAAGTGTAGCTAAATTCAATAGAAATTTATTAAATCGGATTTCAAGGTTATGATTGAATAAAAAAGCCGGGATTTTTGTAACCCCGGCCATTCTGTTATTATTTAAGTTGTCGGGAGCCGAACCCGATATGGTTTAATGAGGTCTATTTTCCCTGTAACTGCGTTAAAATTCTCGAAAGACGCAAGTCTTCCATCGAATTTATGCCTTGTTACAGAAAAAATATCCACTCATTAAACTTTGAAAAATCTCAAATGTTCGAGTTTATATGAATTTGAGA
>JAFUQS010000044.1 GCA_017472225.1 Clostridia bacterium
ACAGCAGAAAGTAGCGGTATCCATTGAAAAAAGCCGTTTTAAATAGAGACGCTCGGAAAAGACCCGTTTAATAAGCAGAGAGTAGAAATCTAAAAATTACCGATATGCACCGACTTGTTTCTTTATAAAGGGTGAGCAGAAATGGTAGAGAATAAAAATCTATCACAAACCAAAGCGGTAATTTTTTGTACTTTCGGCTTACAGGCACTAAAGAGGGCGCTTTGGTTACTTTTCGCTTAACTGTGAAAAGTAACGCCCGTCCGGCGAGGACAGTAGAAACTTATTTCATCTCAAAAAGGAAACCTTAGCTGCACTTACTTCTCAAATCAATAACCTTCCACTTCACACAGTGACACAGAGGTAAAAATCAAGAGAGTCGGTAACAAATACCAACTCTCTATGCGGATATAAACTTACTTATCAGCAGGTAGTCCACCCGCGACCACAATTCTGCGTTCTGCACTCTGCATTCTGCATTCTTAAAAAGCCTTACGGCTTTTTCTTAAAGCACAGTGCATCTGTTGTGGAAAGAATAAGTATCTGACTGGGCAGATAGAATATCCATGTCATAACCTCTGCATTTCTTATCATTGTCTCAGTGAAAATTGAGGGCTGAAGATTATGTATGCCCACACAGGCGTCACAGCAAGCAAAAAGAACTATGCCTATTGCAAATCTTAAGTGCCTTGGTGAGGGGTTATATATCTGCAGCTCAAAGCCGTGAGCAAAGTTAACTGCAAAACAGCTTGCATAAGCCACTGTTATTCCTATATCAACGCTGTCAAGAAGAACTCCTGCAATTGTGCCGAGAATAAGCCCCGGCAGAAGTCTCTTGAGAAGCTCACCCACAAGAGGCTTACCACTCATAAAAGAAAATCTTATAGTGTAGCAGGTCTGCACTGCAATAAATACACAAACACCTGCAATATAGTTGCCTATGAGTATAAGGAAAATGTCTGCAAGCACCGTGAAGATAAATGCTGCCGTTACAACAGCATTATCTCTTTGCTTGCCAGCCATAAGACCCATAAGCCCCACCAATGATATAGCAATAAACTTTACAATGTTTTCGCCGTCAAGGCGCATAATATCCATTGTCACAAATGTGCAGAAAAGCACTGCTTCAATAGCGATAAACGCAAAACTTAATATTCTTTTCATCTTCCGGTTCCTCCGCTTTTAGCCTATTTCCACCTCAAAAATATTTGCAGTGAAAGGTATAATTACATCTTCTCTGTATCCGCTGTCATTGATATAGCAGAACATATATCCCTGCTTTGACAGTGTGCTTGCGCTGGCATAAATAGCCTCACCCACGTCTTCAGTGTCTTCAGGTACCTCTGCCGAATCCTCGGCATCCTCACTGAGCAGTGCGCTGTAATCATATCCGCAGTAAATTCTGTAAAGCAGCTCTTCAATAAGCTGATAATCCTTACCCAGAATACTGTCCTTAGTTACATAGCCACCTGTTTCAGTGTCAAATATATAACACTCCACACTCTTTTTTGAGGGTACCACCGGCTCATCGGCAACGGTGTCTTCCGCACCGTTGTCGGCAGCCACTGCCACTGTTTCACTTATCTCATTTGTTACGCCTATATAGTCCCCTGCAGCATATGTCACTTCACCACGGTAATTCACTTCAAGAGGCAACGTGCTTATCTGAGCACCGCTTTTAACATATTTTTTATACTGAGTCTCGGCATCCTCTGCCTGAGCAGTGTAATAAGTCAGCATACTCTGATAAAAGCGGTTAGCCTCTGTTTCACCTGCCGTTTTACCGTAGAATACGGGATATTCAAGCACATAGCGGCAATAAACAACGTCGCTGTCGGTCTTGCCCTCAATAATCTGAGTTTTCATCTCATAATCAAAAAGGCTGTCTGTTTCTTCCTTAATCATTATGCCCATCTGGTCAAACACCGGCTCAGAAGAAATCTCGTGAATAATCCACTGACCGTCCTGCTCAGCTTTTCCTGTGATGATATAGAGGGTTTTCCCTGCCAATTCGCAGGTTATATAATATCTTCCGTCCTGAATTCTTTTGCTTGCAGTGATATTTGCCTTAGCACCTGAAAGAGCCTCGCCCTCATCACCGGCAGCAAAATAATAGTTGCCGTCATAATAATAAATATCCTGAGTGTTTACAGTGTGGTCTATATTCATCTCAAACTGTGAGAGAATTGCATCCACCCTGTTTTTTGTCACCTTATAATATTTATAGCTACCTTCCTCATCCTTAAAACGCATTGCAGGGTCAGGCTGCACTGACTGCACAGCCGTCTCATAGCCATATGCGGCATAAAGACCGTCTTTTGCATAGGGTCTGATATATGAAAGCAGCTTCTTTGTCTCAAGGCGGCTGTCTTCAAAATCCTGCTTAGTCAGGGGCTCTAACTTTGAAAGCTGCTTTTCAAGCTCCTGCTCTTCAGCCTGTGAGAGCACAAGGGCAACTGCCTTTATCTCGCTCTCCTGCTTAAATATATCCGTAAAAGCACCCACACCAACTGCACCTGCAAGGCAAAGAGCCACAAGACACATAAGCACCGTTACGCCTGCTTTTGCCCTTTTTTCGCTTTTCAGCTGCATTGCTCTGGTGTTTACTTTATTTTTTTTCATGTGAATCATCCTTTGCTTTTATATTAAATCAAGGAGTTCCGTAATTTTTTTCAACAAGCCCGTTATATACGAGTCTTGCTTTTTCCATATCCTTTTTAACTGCCGCCGACAGCTCCTCAAGAGAAGTGAATTTCATCTCACCTCTTAAAAAGCTTAGCAGCCCCACCTCGGCGTTTTTGCCGTAAAGGTCTCCCGAAAAGCCGAGTATACAGGTTTCACTTCTCACTGCAGTACCGCCTACAGTGGGTCTTACACCTATATTTGTCACACTGGGATATTCTTTTTCACCCAGCCTTGTCACCGAAGCATATACGCCGAATTTCGGCAGAATAAAGTCTTCGGGAAAGCTCTGATTGATTGTGGGAAAGCCTAATTTTCTGCCCAAAGCGTCTCCTCTTTCAACAATTCTGTTATATGAGAAAACTCTGCCGAGCATTTCATTTGCCCTCAGCATATCACCGCCGCTTATAAGCTGTCTTATTTTTGAGGCGCTGATTATATCCTCTCCCTGCTTTATTCCCTCAAGTGAAAACACCTCTACGCCTTCACCTTCAAGGTCAAGTCTCAGGGTTTCAGCACTGCCACAGCCTTTCTTCCCATACCTGTAATCATAGCCGCAGACAACTGCCCTTGCGCCCAGCTCATCTATGAGAATTTTATGTGCAAAATCATAAGGCTCCATATCCATATTTTTTCTGAAATCAAATTCAAAAAGCGTGAAGCCCATTTCCCTGAGAAGTCTGCTTTTCATTTCTTCATCTGTTAGCATAGGCGGCACTGTGCCCTTTAAAACCTTTTTCGGGTGCTCACTGAATATGAGCACTGCAGGGGTCAGACCTTTTTCCTTTGCAACATCAAGAGCCTTTTGCAGCACAGCCTTGTGGCCTTTATGAATACCGTCAAAATAGCCCAGAGCAACAGCAGTGGCATATTTTTCTTTATCCATTTGCCGTCACCTGCCTTACATAAACACGCTTGACTGTCAAAGCCGTTACCTCACTGTCAATTTCGCCCACGCCCAAAAATTCGTCATCAGGCGAATACACGCAGTAAAGTCCCGGTGTCTTTTTGCCGCCAAAACGGTTTACATCCAATTCACCGCCGTTTGAAAAGCGTTTAGCCTGAGGTGCGCTCACCTTTATTTTATCATAAGTGATGAAAGAGTCAACCTCTGTCAGCGCATTGGCAAGCATTCCCTCATCGCTGAGCTTCTGCAGCTCTTCCAAAGTGTAGCACCTGTCCACACTCACGCCGTTGGCCATTATTCTTCTGAGACAAGTCATCGTTGCACCGCAGCCGAGTGCTTCACCGATATCGGCAATCAGTGTGCGGATATATGTTCCGCTTGAGCATTCACATTCTATCTCGTACTCTGCCGTTTCCTCGCAGTATCCTAGCAGTCTGAGAGAATAAACCGTAACCTTACGGCTTTCTCTTTCTATTTCCACACCCTGCCTTGCAAGCTCATAAAGACGAACACCGTCTTTTTTTATGGCAGAATACATAGGAGGCACCTGCTCAATTTCACCTATAAACCCCGTGAGTACCTTTTCAACATCACTTTTATTTGAAGTGACCTCATATTCACCTGTCACCTTGCCGGTTATGTCAAGGGTGTCTGTTGTTTTGCCCAAAATAAACTTAGCCCTATAAGCCTTATCATGACTTGGGATAAGCTCTATAAATCTTGTTGCTCCCCCAAGAGCTATAGGCAGCACACCCGTAGCCATGGGGTCAAGAGTACCGGTATGACCGGCTTTTTTTATGCCGAAAATCCTTCTTACTTTTGCCGAAGCAACAAAGGAAGTAAGACCTTCGCTTTTATCAAGAAAAACAAAACCGTTCATTCCGCCACTCCTTTCGTTATAAATCAGTATACTTTGCTATGTGCCGTCAGAAGTTAATCTCCCGACAGCTGATTTTATATAACCTGCTCGGTTATATATTTCTTTATTGCTTTTTCAGCCTCTTCTACAGTGCATTTCATTTCACAGCCTGCGGCTCTTACGTGACCTCCGCCGCCAAAATGAGCGCATATTGCCGAAGCATCATAATTCTCCGAGGTTCTCACAGAAATGCCTGTAACGCCCTCTTTTTCCTCTTTTACGGTGATTCCTATTTCAACGCCCTCAATCTGCCTTGTCAAAGGCTTTATTGCATCAAGAGCAGATTTGTCAACACCGCATGCTTCAAGCATTTCTTTTGTTACACTTATCATTGCAACCTTGCCCTCACAAAAAATCGCAAGGGAGTCAAGACACATTTTCTGCAGCAAAATATCGCCCTTTGTCTTTGTGTCAAACATTTTGACATTAATTGCGCTGTGGTCTGCACCTGCCATTATAAGCTCAGCGGCAATTACATGTGTTCTCGGTGTCACATTTGAATATTTAAAACAGCCGGTGTCTGTGCTGCAGCCTGTGTAAATGCAGGATGCTATATCACTGTCAATTACGGCACCAAGCTCTTTTATTATGAGATAGATTATCTCACAGCAAGAGGCACTGTCACTCTCACAGTATGTCTTTTTTGCAAAACGGCGTGAAGTTTCGTGGTGGTCAATAGCCAGATCTACTCTGTCACCGTATTTTCCGCCTACAGTGTCACCTAAAAGCTTTCTTTCAGCAACATCAACGCTGACTATGAAATCAGGCTCAAAGTCCTTCTCTTCAATACCGCAGAAAAGGTAACTGTATTTTTCATTTATTCTGTCACCGTTTGTCAGCCTGACATTTTTGCCCATTTTATCAAGTGCTCTGAGCAGTGCATATCCACTGCCCAGAGTATCACCGTCAGGGTTAATGTGAGTCAGAATGAGAATATTATCGGCGTTTTTCAGCTCATTTACAGCCTCGTGAAAACTGATATCCATCTCATTCACCTCTGCCGTTTTCCAGCTTCTTAAACATGTTGAAGCCCTGCTCAATTGAGTCATCGGCAACAAATTTAAGTTCGGGAGTCTTTCTCAGGTGCAATCTGCCACCAACCTCACGTCTTATATAGCCTGTTGCGGCAGTGAGGCCTTTAACAGCCTCCTTCGCTGAGTCAATTCCCTTTATATCGCTGACATACACCTTTGCATAAGATGCGTCTGAGCTGACCTCAACACGCACCACTGTCAGCATTTTGCCCATTACACGGGGGTCTTTTAATTCCCTTATGAGGGCAGTTATTTCTCGTTTTATATCTTCCGATACACGGTTAATTCTGAAACCTGCCATTAGATTTTCCTTTCCGTATAGTTTGGATATTACAATCAGTCTCTGTATTCTTCAATCATGAAACACTCGAAGATATCGCCTTCCTTAATGTCGTTGAACTTCTCAAGACCGATACCGCATTCAAAGCCTGTCTGAACTTCCTTAACGTCATCCTTGAAACGGCGAAGTGAAGAAATAGCATCCTCTGTGATAACGATACCGTCACGCACAACACGGATAAGTGCATTTCTTGTCACCTTACCCTCAAGCACATAAGAACCTGCAATCTTGCCTGCTGATGAAAGGTTCATAACGGTACGCACTTCAATTCTACCAAGAGCAACTTCTCTTGTCTTGGGAGCAAGCATACCCTTCATAGCTGCTTCGATTTCTTCTATGCAGTCATAAATAACTCTATACATTCTCATTTCAACACCGTCACGCTCTGAAAGTGTCTGAGCATTAGTGTCAGGACGGACATTGAAGCCGACGATAATAGCATTTGAAACGCCTGCAAGCTGCACGTCGCTTTCGTTGATAGCACCAACACCGCCGTGAATAACACGAACACGAACTTCTTCGTTTGAGAGCTTTTCGAGGTTCTGCTTAACAGCCTCAACTGAGCCCTGAACGTCAGCCTTAACAATGATTGAAAGCTCCTTCATTTGGCCTTCCTGAAGTGATGAGAAGAGGTTATCAAGTGTAACCTTCTGCTGTGCACCCCATTCAGCCTGCTTAGCTTCGTGAATTTTTCTCTCAACAAGCTCACGTGCAAGCTTTTCATCTGAAGCAACGTCAAATGTGTCACCTGCACCGGGAGTTGTGCTAAGACCTGTTACCTCAACGGGTACTGAGGGGCCTGCTTCTTTAATGCGGATACCTCTTTCAGTCTGCATAACTCTTACTCTACCAACGCTCTGACCTGCAACAACAATATCACCAACATGAAGTGTACCGTTCTGAACAAGCAGTGTTGCAATGGGGCCACGGCCCTTGTCAAGTCTTGCTTCAATAACAACACCCTTTGCGGCTCTGTTGGGGTTAGCCTTAAGCTCTGCCATTTCAGCCACAAGCAGAATTGATTCAAGAAGTGAGTCAATACCGAAGTGTGTCTTTGCTGAAACGGGCACACAGATAGCGTCGCCGCCCCACTCTTCGGGCACAAGGCCGTATTCTGTAAGCTGCTGCTTGACTCTGTCAGGGTTAGCGCCCTCTTTATCCATCTTGTTGATAGCAACAATAATCTGCACGCCTGCTGCCTTTGCGTGGTTGATAGCTTCAATTGTCTGAGGCATGATACCGTCATCAGCAGCAACAACAAGCACTGCAATATCAGTTGCCATTGCACCTCTTGCTCTCATTGATGTGAAAGCAGCGTGGCCGGGAGTGTCAAGGAAGGTGATCATCTGACCGTCAAGGTCAACTCTGTAAGCACCGATGTGCTGTGTGATACCGCCTGCTTCAGTTGCAGCAACACCTGCATCACGGATTGCGTCAAGAATTGATGTCTTACCGTGGTCAACGTGACCCATAACAACGACAACCGGGTCTCTGGGAAGAAGGTCTTCTGCTGAGTCTTCGTGGTCGTCAATGATTCTTTCTTCAATTGAAACTTCAACTTCCTTTTCAACCTTTGCACCAAGCTCTGTTGCAACGATTTCAGCGGTGTCGAAGTCGATTGTCTGGTTAACTGTTGCCATTACGCCCAGCTTGAACATCTCTTTGATAACCTCAGCAGCTGTTCTTCTGAGAAGTCCTGCAAGGTCACCGACAGTGATTTCGTTGGGGATTTTAACAACAAGTGTTTTCTTTGCTCTTTCAGCAGCAATTCTCTTGAGTCTTTCAGCCTCGGTTTCTCTCTTGCTTGAGCGTGTACCCTGCTGCTTTCTGTACTGCTGAGATTTCTGCTTGAGCTTCTGCTTGCTTGAAGACATTTCACTGTCTCTTCTGCCACCCTGTGAAGCCATTTCGTCATACTTTTCGTTATACTTTTCAAGGTCAACGTTGCTGCTTCTTGTGTCAACATATCTCTTTTCGCCCTTTGTTCTTGCCTGAATGAGCTTTTCCTGCTTTTGGGGCTGTTCCTTCTTTTTCTGCTGCGGCTGAGCATTCTGAGGCTTATTCTGCTGCGGCTTTCTGTCTTCCTTTTTACCCTCAGCTTTTGCAGGCTTTTTATCTTCCTTCTTAGCTTCAGTCTTTGCCTGAGGTTTCTTTTCTTCTTTCTTCACCTCTGCCTTTTCCGGTGCAGGCTTTTTCTCTTCAGCGGCTTTCTTTTCCTGAGCCTCTGCCTTCTGCTTTTCACCTGCAGCAAAATATGCATCGAAGCTTTCAACAGCATTTTCCTGTGTTATTGTTTCAAAAATAATATCAAGCTCTCTGTCTTCAAGAGCTGCCATATGTGTTCTCTCTGCAGGCATACGGCTTTCAAGCATTGCGAGTATCTTTTTACTGTTCAGACCGAAATCCTTTGCAACTTCGTGAACTCTGTATTTTTCTCTTGGCATAGTATCATCCTTTCTATGATAGGGTTCGGATTATACTCGTCACCCTAAGGTGGTTACTTGTTATATTTGTCTGTTAATGCCTTTGCGAAGCCCTCATCGTCAACGCTGATAACTGCCGCCTTTGAACCGACAGCCGATGACAGCTCCGTTAAATCATAGTGCGTAACTATAACGGGAATATTTTTATTTTCATAAGTGCAGGCATGCTTTATCTCTTTTTGCAGTCTTTCAGATGCATCCTTTGACATAACACAAAGCTTCGCCTTGCTTCTGACAATACTGTTTATAACTGCATCGTGGCCGAGACTCACTCTGCCTGAGCGCCTTGCTAAACCTAAAAGTGAAAGAAACTTATCATTCATTTTCGCTTATCTCCTGCTCCATTTTAAGGAGTACCTCTTCAGGAATTTCACAGCTGAGGGCTCTTGAAAAGCGTCGTGCCTTCTTAGCCATAGCAAAGCATTCCTTCTTTTTGCAGATATATGCGCCTCTGCCTGCTTTTTTTCCTGTCAGGTCAAGGCTGATTTCATAGGTTTCTTCCTCATTTTCGTTTTCGGGTTTTATTTTAGTCTTGACAACTCTCACCAGTTCCTTCTGGGGAAGCATCTCACCGCAGCCAAGGCATTTTCTCATAGGTACTTTTCTCAGTGCCAATGTGAACCCTTCTTTCTTAGTCGTTTGCAGCACTTAAAGGCTTGATGTCAATTTTCCAGCCTGTGAGCTTAGCTGCAAGGCGTACATTCTGACCCTTGTTACCGATAGCAAGTGAAAGCTGGCTGTCGGGCACAATTACACGGCAAGCCTTTGCACCGCTTTCGTCAACGCTTACTGACAGCACCTCAGCCGGAGCAAGTGCAGCGGAGATATACTCGGCAGGGTCCTCGTTATAGCGCACGATATCAATCTTTTCGCCGCAGAGAATGTCAACGATGTTGCTTACTCTCTGACCTCTGGGGCCGATGCAAGCACCAACTGCATCAACATTTTCGTCATGGCTGTTTACTGCAATCTTTGTTCTTGAGCCTGCTTCTCTTGAAACGGACATAATTTCAACTACGCCGTCATAAATTTCAGGCACTTCTGTTTCAAAGAGTCTCTTCACAAGACCGGGATGCTTTCTTGAAATGTGAGCAAAGCCGCTGCCGCTTTCACTTGTTGTTGAAGCAACATAAACCTTGATAAGCTGACCTGCCTTAAGCACTTCACCGGGAAGCTGCTCACTCTTGGGAAGAATAGCATTTACTCTGCCGATTTCAATTGAAGCGTCGCCTGTGTCAGGGTAAACAAGGTTAACCTTAGCAGTAACAACCTCCTGATGTCTGTTTTGGAATTCCTTATTTGCAATTTCTCTTTCAGCTTCTCTGATACCCTGACGGATAACGCTCTTAGCTGTCTGAGCAACAATTCTGCCAAACTTTTTGGGCTCAAGAGGAATTTCAACAAATGAGCCTACCTGAGCGTTTGCATCATAGTTGCGTGCTTCTTCAAGGGTCATTTCAGCTGCAGGCTCTTCCACCTCATCAACAACTGCAATTCTTACATATACATTCATAATCTGCTTTACGGGGTCAATGTCAACAACTACATTGTCTCTGTTGCCATAAGTGTTCTTGGTTGCAGAAATAATAGCGGCCTGTATCTTCTCAAAAATATACTCTGAGGATATGCCTTTTTCACTCTCAAGCATCTGCACTGCTTCAAAAAATTCTTTGTTCATCTTTTTATACTCATTCCTTTCGATTAGGGTGGCAAATATAATCCGAACCCGTTTTTTGCGGGCGGATTTCCGCCATCTCTTTGTTAAAATACTCGTAAATCCAGCTTAAGTTACATATTAAAATCATCGAGTTTTACCCATGAAGCTTCCTTCTTTGTGAAGGTAAAACCCTCTTCATCTTCGCATGTGATTGTGATGTTGCCGTCTGTGTAATCTGAAAGTATTCCGCAGAATTCTCTCTTGCCGTCAACAGGTCTTATCATTTTTACTTTGATTTTTTCTCCGATGTTAGCCGTGAAATGTTCATCACGAACTAAATCTCTTTCCACACCCGGTGAGCTGACCTCAAGATAATATGCCTGCTCAATGGGGTCTGCCTCATCAAGAGGCTTGTCGATTGCGTGGCTGAGGTTTACGCAGTCATCAATTGATACGCCACCGTCTTTATCAATAAAAACTCTCAGGTACCATGAAGCGCCTTCCTTCAAAAAGCGGATGTCCCATATTTTAAGACCCAGCTCATTTGCAAGAGGCTCCACAATTTCCCACACGGTTTTAACGGTGTTGCCGCCCTTTGCCATAAAATCACTCCTTTAAAAATATTCAATTGTAGCTCTGCAAGGCAATAAAGAAGAGTGGACCTTCGGGAAGTCCACTCTGAATTATTCATTACAGATTACCTGCATTATATCATAGTTTGATTTGTTAATCAAGTCTTTTTGCACATTTTTATTATATTGTGTTAAAAACAAAGCTGTTGCTTCATTAAAAATGGCGGGTAGGGATTACCCTACACCGCCTTAGCTTGTCGCAATTCTGCGTTCTGCACTCTGCATTCCGCACTTATTTCAGCATTCCGTGATATCTGCCCATCCAATAGGGAAGCGAATAGGTTGTTGAGCCTTCGATTTCGCCGGGGTTATAGCTGCCGCCGAGATCGTAGGATGCACCGTTGTACTTATGGAAAGCTCTTTCGTCTGCAGCAGCAATCTTAAGGTCGAGCTTACCAAGAGAGAATACCATACCGATAATCCTGAGAATCTGATTATCACTGTTCCAGAACATGGGAACATAACCGTTAAGGTCAAATGAAAGAGTGTTTGTACCGCCGATGCCTACTTCATTGAGATTAAACTCATCAAGGTCATCTCTGTTGTCGTTTGTTGCACCGAGTCTTCTCAGGTCAATAGGATGACGTGAAAGCTGCCATGCAGCAACCTCTACAAGGCTGTTGCCATAGTTATCCTTCTTTTCTTCGTTGGGATATGCAAGCTGATAAATATAGTACCACAAGGGATTTTCGCTGTTTCCTACTGAGTACCACCAATCGTCCATAGCTTCCTTATAATACTCAAGGAGCTCTTCGTCATCCTCAAGCTGGAAGAGGGTGTAGAAGCCAAGCATAGCCATTTCTTCGTCTGAGTGGTTGAGGATAAGACGGTAAATTGTCTTAAAGAGCTCTGTGCCTACAAGAGGTCTGAGGATGAAGCCGAGGATGCCTGAAACATCGTTAGCATACTCAAGAATGGACATTTCATATCTTTCGAGCTCCTGAGTCATAACCTCAGCATACTGATACTGTTCATCGAGAGCTGCCATTCTGTATTCGTCTTCCCACTTCTGGTCGCCTGTGATATATGCTGCCACCTTGAATGCGGTAAGAAGAACCATAGCATTAAGAGGTGCGCCGCCGAGAACCTGACCGTTGTGGAAGTAAGTTCTTGAGAACTTAGCCCATGTTGTGGGCTGACCTGAACCGTCAACCATGCAATAGCTGTTGTCTGAAAGATGCTGAGCAAACTTATCAAGTGTTTCTTCAAGCATAGCTTTAAATTCAGGGTCTTCGGGACCGAGAATATCATAAGCTAATTTATAAAGGAAAAGGTGACCGATGATTTCGTCTGAGCTTGTGTCGCCCTTATAGAAAATATCATCTATATCATATTCTGCACCGATAAGGTCATTCCAGAGTCTTTCGGGAATTTCGCCTGTTGCGTTAACCTTAAGACCTCTGTAGTTTTCGCCATGAAGAAGGAAATCACTGCCGTCGCCATAGGTCTTTGTTGAGATACCTGTTGCTGTACCGTCACCGTTGTGTGTCCAATAAGCATATGAGTTGACATCACTGTTTTCATCCTTGAATGAATATGTTCTTGCCCAGAAGCCTTCGAGAAGTCTTGTTCTCTTGGCGTACTCTGTGCCGCTTTCGTCACCAAGGGGATCCTTCCAGCTGTCAGGGTCAGCCAGAGCAAGGTTTTCATCATCCTGAACATAGGATGTGTAACCGAAGCGCATATACTTTGAATACATCTTGTCAAAGCTCATTGCAGGGCTTTCAAAGGGAATATACTGTGAATAGTCGCCACCCTTGATAAGAGCTTCACTTGTGTAATATTTACCTGTTTCAAGGTTAACAACTGAGCCGTTTCTCTGTGCACGCACATAGCTGTCAACTGTGCCTTCACGCATTGAAACATATGTCAGGAAGAGAACTGCTTCTGTTGAAAGAGTTGCAGTCTTTCTTGCATCCTCAATCTGCTCAGGTGTTGCGTTGGGGTCATTCTTCATAACTGCATAGCGCATAAGCTCACCAGCAGCATACATTGAGGTCCACAGACCGTCATTGTCTGATTCCTCAGGCTTCCACTCACCGTCAATAAGATAAGCGTTTGAAACCATACCACGTCTTGCAACATATTCGTGTGTTGCTTCGTTCATAATGGCAGCCTTTTCTGTGCCGTCAATTGGGAGCATTTCAATGTGTGAATAGCCCTCAGCCATAGCTGTCCAGATGCCGTTGTTGCCGTCATCAAAGATAGCAAGCACTTTGCCGTCACCTGTGTCGTTGCCATAGAAATATCTGTCACCCATGAAACGCATTTCCTTGTCTCTCTCGTTTGATGCGTTTTCATCTGTACGAAGAACACCGTAATTTGTAATTGTCCACACTGCACCGTCAGATGTTGTTACAGTCTGAGCATCAGCATACTTTGATGAATCTGCAACCTTTTCGGGCACATTCTTGTCACCTATTTCATATCTGTTTACTATCTTCTGAAGCACGTCATTTTCTTCGGTTGCTCCGAGAGTATAGTCAACCTTTGCAAGTGACTGTTCTGCCTTTGTTGCTGTTTTTACAACCTTAAGTGTTACTGAATCTGTGTAACCCTCTGTGTTCTGAGCTGTGATAACAGCTTCGCCCTCTTTGAGTGCTGTCACACGGCCGAATTCGTCAACGCTTGCCACATCGGCAGGCTGAGCAGACCACTTAACAAAATTTGTTGTACCGCTTGCTGCAAGGTCAACAGTTCTGCTGTCACCGATCGTCAATTCCCAGTTTTCCGGCACAATAAGTCTTAATACTGCAACTTCATCCTTCCAGAATGTTGCTCCTGCAGGCAACATCATGCCGAAAACCATCAGGATGCTTAAAAGCAAAGCCAGCATTTTCTTCATTTTTTACCACTCCTATATAAATATTTTGAGCTGAATTCCCGGCGAAAAAAACGGGTTTAATTCCTATATATGATAACACTCCGTAACATTTCCGTCAAGTTTTATTCATTCAAGTTTTAAATTTATTTATAAATATTCATTCCATATACAAAAACAGACTGCCGATAATAAACAGCAGTCTGTTAAAGTCACATTTATTTGTTAAAAAGCTTTGATATGAGGCTGATTAAACCTGTCAGGAGTCTGAAAAGAAGTCTTATGGGGTCGTCTGACCATGCAAAGTCTTCTTCCTCGCCCTCATCAATAATCACCTTACCGTCAACATAGTCAAAATACTGAGGATACTTCTCATTATCAAATACTGTCATCTGACCGTCGCTCTTACAGAATTCATTGAAGATAGTTCCGAAGAAATCAGGGAACTGGTCATGGTCAATATTTTTAATAAACCATGTTGTGTCAGGGAAAAGTGCTGTTGAAGCGTCAACTGTCTTATCGGGTGATATGTATTTTGCTGTACCCTTCTCCTCAGCTTCTTTGAGATAATCCTCTGAGAAGGTCTTGCCTATTTCAGTGCCTGTTGCACCTAATGAAAGCTCTGTTACGGTACCTCTGACATCACCTGTCAGTTCTGAATCCGCAAACAGCGGCACACAGGGAGCACCGTATTTTGCAACAACGGCAATACCCAAACCGTCAGCCTTAAGATTTAAGAGAAGGTCTTCATAAAGAGGTCTTCCTGTTTCTTCATTGGTGTCACCGAGAAGTGCATGATAAGCATCCGTCTTTTCAATAAAGACCTTATATTCCTCTTTGAGTTCGGGAGTGTTAAAGACCTTGTTTATTGCCTTGTCATAAAACTTCTCACTTACCATACTCCAATATGAGGGGTAACCGCCGTAGCAGCAAAGAGCAAGAGGAGAAATAAGCTGGTCTGAAATTTTGTCAATGATACCCTGAACAAAATCAACACCTAAATCGAGAACCTCTGCATAATTAAGCAGTGATACAAGTGAATATGCAAACATTGCAAGAGCAGGGTCTTCAATAAGAGCACCGCCGTCAAGGAAATCAGAAACAAATCTGTCAACTGTGTCAGGCTGAAGCTCAATTGAGCCTGAAAGCAGTGAACCTAAGGTTATATAACCTGCAACACCGGCTGTGTCAAGCATAATATTCTTAACTCTGAAGTCATGGCCGTAATCGCCGTTATAGCTCTTTGCAACATATGCCATAGCCATGTTTGCACCAAGGCAGCGGCAGTGAATGTTAACTCCCTTTGCACCTGTTGCCGCAAGAACTCTCTCAACATAAACATCCAGCTGGTCAGCAACCTCAAGAGGAGACAAACGCCAGTCATATTTAAAATAGAAGATTTTTGCGTCCTTGTCAATAACAACAGTTTTGCTGTTCCATTTAATATGTGTGCCGTTTGAAGCATTGCCGTCGCTGTCAAGGTCAATATCTTCATAAATTGCTGCAGTGGCATCTACAAGAGAGTCAACATAAGCAGTGTAATCGCCTGAAATCAGAGCCTTTCCAAGCTCCTCAAGCACAGGACCTGCAGCCTCTTTGATATAACCGCCTCTGTCAATAGTACCCGGATTCTTTGCAAGTGTTCCGTCTGCCTTATAGATAGCTTCATTACCTTTACCGGCAAGATAAATCACAGGCAAACCGCTTTCATCCGCTGCAAAAGCCGGCACAGCAAAGCTCATAAGCATTGCAAGGCACAATATAATTGAAAGTATTTTTTTCATAAAAAATCCTCCTGTCAACAACTGTTTAATTTAGTACGTATTGTATTATAACATCTTCTTTTTTACAGTGCAATAGTTTCTTCTAATAAAGTACACTTTGGCAAAACTGTGTTAAATTTATTTCCTGATTTTAAACAAAAAAACGAGAGACTTTCACCGAAGCCTCTCGTTAAATTCTTATAAGTTTATATCAGCCATTATTCCATAGTGATCTGAAACATACATTCCGTTTATCTGCTCGTCAATAACCTTATATCTGTCTACGCTTATTCCTTCAGTCACAAAGATAAAATCAATAGCATACAGTCCCGTTGTCAGGTTGCCGTAATCGTGATAGGTTTTGCCGAAATCACTCTTTTGGGCAATAAGCCTGGCATTACAGAGCTTCTTAGTCATTTCAGCATACATATCCGATTTAAGCGTGTCATTAAAGTCACCTGTGCAAATAAGAGGATTGCCTGACATAAGCAGCTCGTCAATTTTAGTGTTCAATATTTCTGCCTGCTTTGTTCTTGCCTCATCCCCTGCATTATCAAGGTGAGTGTTTATATGTGTGTACTGCTGACCTGTCTGCCTGTTCCTGAGCACTGCCCACGTGGCAACTCTCGCAAGACCTGCAATTTCCAGTTTTGAATAGGGAACCTCTGGTGTGTCACTCAGCCATATAGTGCCACTGTCCACAAGGTCATACTTATCCTTTTTATAAAACACTGCCGAAGCCTCAGGCACTTCACTTTCATCACGCATCTGTGAAACAAAGCCGTATTCCTCGCCAAGCTCTCTTTCAAGAATTTCCATCCACTGTGGTGTTGCCTCCTGCACACCGAAGGAGTCGGGCTCATAAGCTCTTACGAGGGCAACAAACAGCTTTGAACGGTTTTCAACAGAGCCGTAGGCATCATCGTTATACCTTACATTCTGGCTGATAATTCTTATGCTTTCATCACTCTTCTCAGGCACACCTCTTACCTTAAGGCTGTCCTCAGACATAAGGCAGGTGTTCATAAACAGTGCCATTATAAGAGCAACAAGACGTTTAATAATATTGAGTATTATCATGCTTTTTCACCTCAGAATTTAATGTCAGCGCAAAGACCTGCGTGGTCTGAAAGATACATACGGTCAATTTTTTCATCTATTATCTTATAGGTGTCAACACTCACGCCCTCTGAAACAAATATAAAGTCAATAGGCTTTGTTTCGAGGCGGTTTCTGCCGTAGTTTATGTAAGTTGCACCGTCATCACTTTCAGTGGCAATAAATTTTGAGTCAGTCATAATTTCGCACATCTTATTATAAGCGTCAGCACCCTGCTTTGTGTTGAAGTCGCCTGTGCAAACTACCGGATAGCCAAGTGCCTTGAGCTCTGCAATTTTCACCGAGAGCACCTCTACCTGCTTAACTCTTACACTTTCAAGCACATGGTCAAGGTGAGTGTTAATGTGGGTGTACCTTTCACCTGATGCCTTATTTTCAAGCACTACCCATGTTGCAATTCTCGGACAGAAGGACAAGCTGAATTTTGAAGCAAATTCTTGGGGTGTGTCACTGAGCCAGATAGTACCGCTGTCAATCAGATTATATTTATCCTTAAGATAAAATACCGCCGATGCCTCCGATGATTTTTTGCCGTCACGCATCTGCGACACCATAGCATAGCTGTCACCTAACTTATCAGTGAAAATATCAAGCCATTCCTGAGTTGCCTCCTGCACACCGAAAGAGTCAGGCACATACTGTCCGAGCGCAGAAACAATAAGCTCGCTTCTGCCTTCAACACTGCCGTAAAGGTCGTCTTTACATCTTACATTAAAAGATACAATTCTCACTGCCTCATCACTCTTTTGGGGTACCCCGGCTATGTCATAGCTTTCAGGCACATAAGCACCGAAGGTCATAAGCACAGAGAGAATAAGAGCCATAAAGTTTTCAATAATACACATAATGTTTTCCTCCTCAGGTTAATTACAGATATATTCTATTCTTATAAAGAAGTTTTGTCAAGAAGAACAGCTGCATACTCCTCCCTTTTCTTGACAAATGCTATCGGTAAGCGTATAATTATAAAAAAATAATAAGGAGTTGGACACGATGGCTAATTTCATCAGATTTATCCGAGGCTTCACCGCAATTGTTATGACTGTTCTCTGCTTTATTTCATGGCCCTTCGCAGGCAATTTTATGGCAGATAACGCACCGCTTAAGGAAGATTGCAAGCTTTATTTTGCAACCCTCTCAGACATTCACATGACAGAGGAAACTGCAAGGCGTGATATGCTCGGATTTGCCCTTCAGGATATGCAGCAGGCTGACCGCCGTCTTGATGCTCTTGTTCTCACAGGTGACCTTACCGACCACGGCTACGAGGAACAGTGGCAGATGCTTCAGCAGGCATTTACAGGCTATGACCCTGCCGACAGAATTCTTCTTGCTCAGGGCAACCATGACACTTGGACAGAAGACGAAGGTTACAACCTTGCAGAAAAATATTTCAGAGAATACGCTGAAAAAATCGGTGGCAGATACATTAACCACGAATATTACAGCACACTTGTCAAGGGGTACACATTCATCTTCCTTGCAAGTCAGACAGACAGCACACCTGCCTATATCAGCAATGCACAGCTCAAATGGCTTAAGCTGAGAATGAGTCAGGCAGCAGAAAGAGGCGGTCCCATCTTCGTTGTTTGCCACTGGCCCATCAATCAGACCCACGGTCTCCCCGTAACATGGGGCGAAGACGATATGGAGCCCGATGATGGCGGCATTGGCGACCAGTCAGCCAAGGTTGAAAAGATTCTCAAGCAATATGACAATGTCTTTATGATTTCAGGTCACATACATAACGGCTTCTCAAATGAAAAAGATAGCAAGAGAACAGGCTATGTCAGCGTTGAGAGTGACGGTTCCTTCCACAGCATTAACCTTCCCAGCTATATGTATATGGTACCAAGAGGCAGAGTTGCCAACGGCACAGGCTTTAACTTTGAGGTTTACGACGATGAGGTTATCATCCGTGGCAGAAGTTACTCCTCAGGTGTCTGGTACACAGACTATGTCTGGAACATCGACCTTGTTTAAAATCGAAAAAATCAAAAGAGTCTCGTCTGAGGCTCTTTTTTTATAGACAAATTTTCATCTTTATGATAAAATTAAAGCGTTAATAACATAAACTGATTAAGAGGTGATTTTCAATGCAAAAAATTGACATCAAGGCCCTTCAGGGCAATGCCGTGTCGCTCTTTGACGATAAGTGGTGTCTCATCACTGCCGGCACAAAAGACAGCTATAACACTATGACAGCCTCGTGGGGCGCTATGGGTGAGCTGTGGAATAAAGACGTCTGCTTCATCTTTATCCGTCCTCAGAGGTACACAAAGGAGTTTGTTGAAAGAGAGGAGCTATTCACCCTCAGCTTTTTCGGTCAGGAATATAAAAAGGCGCTCACCTTCTGCGGCAGATACAGCGGCAGAGATTATGACAAAGCTAAAGAGACAGGTCTCACTCCTGTGGAAATTGACGGAAGCATGACCTTCGGTGAAAGCGAAACCGTTATTGTCTGCAAAAAAATTGCACAGCAGGAAATTGCTCCTGCCGGTTTTATCGACAAAGACATCGACTCAAAAAATTATCCCACAAAAGACTATCATACAATGTATATCGGTGAAGTCATTGCCTGCTATACCAAATAAACAGACAAGCAAAGTTGCAAAGCACCTGAAAGGAACTTTTCGTACTTTTCAGGTGCTTTTACTTATATCCAAACTTCACCGGCCGCAGGCTGCTTAACTCCTTCACTTCTTCACTCTTACCTAAAAAAACTCCCCACCTCATGTGAGGTAGGGAGTAATTTTTATTGAGTTGTGACTTTAACAATCACTTTCGGCTTAACCGAAGATACCGAAAATCTTCTGGAAGAATTCCTTAATCTTCTTGATAAGTCTCTGGAACCAGTTGAGGTTTTCTTCAACTTCCTGTTCAGCATCGTGGTAATGGTCGTCGCCACCTACGGTCTCTTTCCATACGCCTGTGAGCTGTTCCATAGCGTCTGCAATTGCACCGTATGTGCACTGTGAACCGTTACCGATTGCACCGAAGAGATCCTTGAAGATCTGCTGGATTGTAGCAACGTTGCCCATGAGTGCTGCATCGATTGTAACTGTTACACCGAGAGCATACATAAGAGCTGATACGATGATGTCGCTTGAGTTGTTGAGTTCAGCCTGGTTGAAGAGTTCGTTTACGCCATATCTTACAGCCTGCTCAGCACCGCTCTGCAGATCGAAGAAGTCTACGAGCCACTGAACGAGTGCTTCTCTGTTGCCTGCCTCACCGAACATATCAAATACCCATGTGAGAACAACTGTAAGTGTGTCACCCTTATCAGCAACGATATTCTTCTGAGTTGACTTATGAGGTGCATTCGGATTTGCTGCTGTGTAAGCTGCATATTCGTCTGCTCTCATTTCCTTGGTGTAGGAGTTAGCTTCAAGTGAACGTGAAGTGTCAACTTCCTGAGCCTTTGAGCCACCCTGTGAAGCAAGGTTGAACCAGTCAATTGTGGGAATATGGAAGTCATACTTAGCGCCGCCTACAACGATGCCGAGGTCGATATTGTGAAGCAGTTCTTCAAGCTTGAGATAGCTTGTAATATCAACACCGAGAACGTTTGTTACAGTGATAAGCACTGAGTAAACAGGAGCAAGGAGATTCTTCACTGTCAGAAGGAGACCTTCGTTGGAGAAGAAGTATGCAAGGTTGGGAAGGATGCCGAGGAGTGTGTCAACGGGCTTAGCAAGAAGCTTGTTAACAAGGTCAGCAACCTTACCGAGGATGTAGCCAAGGAGCTGAGTTTCGTCAGCGTTAACTGCATCTACATATTCCTTATGAGTGAGAACGTCGTTAGCTGAGAAGCCGAGTGCTTCAAGAAGCGGGATGATTGCATAATCGTAACCGTTACCGCCGCCGATCTGTACGATACCGAATACGTCGAGTTCCTTACCTTCGCCAATAAGGAGAAGCTCAAGAAGGTCGTTAAGCGGTGTCAGGAAGCCGGCAACTGCACGTGTAAAGTGGTTTGTATTGCCTTCAGTGATCTTCCAATCAATGTTAGCTTCTTCAAGTGAGGTTACGTTAGCCCATGTCGGGTTGTCGCCGCCTGCTGCTACAGCCTTTTCAAGGTGTGCTGCCACGCCCTTGAGGTAATCTCTTGTTGCAGCAAGTTCGCTCATCTTAGCTGAGAAGGATGCAAGTGTAAGCGGGATCTCAATGCCAAGATCAAGTGTTGCGATTGTTTCAAGGATAGGTCCTACTGAGTCGCCTGCAAGAAGTCCGACGATCATATCGACGAGCTTATTGACCATAGCGTCTGAGATGAACTGTCCAAGCAAGCTCTGGAGTGAGCCAACACCGGCCATGTCAAGAATTCTTACAATAAGATTATCAAGGTTCGATGCGATTATATCAGCGTTCTGTTCTGTGAAGGTCAGATAGCTTCTATAGTCAGCGCCTGTTACGTTGATAGGTCTGTTCTGTACGGGCTGGTAGGATACGTCGCCGAGAAGACCTGCGATGAGATCGATGATCTTTGAGGGATCGTCTACGATCTGATCGATGATGTCCTTAATGCTGGGATCAAGTTCTACACCAAGAGCTTCAAGAATCTTTTCAATGTTGTTTGAACCGTCTTCCTGTTTGTTGATGACAACTTCGAGAAGTGTTACGAAGGTGTCAGCAGCGTCGCCCTTGATTGTGCTGTAGGACTTACCTGCATAGATATCATACTTAGGATCGAGCTTAGTGCTGTCGAAGTCTACAATGCCGTCACCGTTAGTATCAGCACCTGCCTTAGCAGCAAGTTCGAGCCAGTTGAGGTCTACTACAAGACCGAGAGGCTTACCTTCAACTTCGATGTTTGCAAGCAGATCACTGAGCATGTTAGCAAGAGCTTCGCCCTCAACTACAATGTGGATACCTGCGTCAACACCGGGATGTTCCTTACCAAGGTATGTCTGAACAACTGCCTTATCGGTATTGATATAACCAAGGTTAATTTCAATAGCGATGGGGATAATTGTGTCAACCTTAGCAATAAGCTGGTTAACCGGAGCAAGGAGGTTATCGATGATTGTACCGATATCGTCGTTGCCGATTACATAGCAGAGATTTGCAAGGATGCTTGTGAGCCAGTTGATGGGATTCTTAAGGATATCGTTTTCAACTGCTGTTACAAGCTGGTTGAGAATCGGGTAGAGAACGCTGTCATGATTTGCCTTAACAGCTGAATCATAAGCCTGCTGGCTCATAGCGTCAATACCGAGGAGTTCGAGAAGCGGGATGATTGAGTAGTTGTAGCCCATACCGCCCATGATGTTAATTTCATCAAGTGCGCTGATTGACTTACCTACTGTTGTGCCGCCGCTTGCTTCGAAGTCACTTCTTACCTGACCGCCCTGGATGAGGACTGCAAGGATAGGATCAAGAGGCTGGATGAAGTCGCAAAGGAGATTTACAAGATCCATGAGACCTGCTACACCCCATGTGTACGGGATGAATTCACGACCTGATTCATCTACATCAGGTGTTGCGGGATCGTCAGCAACTTCTACACTGTTAACCTCCCAAACCTGAGGCCATGTCAGCTCATCAAGAGTTGTGCCGGCCTTAACTGCTGAATCTTCAAAGAACTTCTTAACGTTTGAACCGAAGTCATCGTTTGCAAATGCCTTAGGTGCAATATCAAGGTCCTTAAGATTTGAGAGTTCACGAACATAACCGAGGATTTCGTCGAGGTCCATATCAAGACCGCCGAGGAGTTCTACGATCATACCTACAAGCATGTTACCGATATCATCGTTGATGAAGCCCTTAATGAGATCACCAAGACCAGTGATAGCGTTACCGTCTGCATCTTCAAGACCTACAAGGCTGAGGATTGTCGGGATAAGTGCATCAAGGTTAGATACGATGCTGTTGAACTGCTTGTTGGTTTCAGCTGAAGTCATCTGTTCCTTCTTGAGGTTCTGCTGTGCGTACTCTGTATATTCTACAAGGTACTTAGCAAGAAGTGAGATAAGAAGGTCGATTACTTCTTCTTCCTTATCAACGAGTGACATGAGAATGTTGTAAACCATATTCTCATTGCCTTCTTCGTCAGTTGCTGTCAGACCGAGCTTCTTGCAAAGGATTGTAAGGAAGTCAGTTGTAAGAGCTGTGTCGAGGATGAACATGATTGTGTCACCGGTCTCAACATGCCACTTAGTTACTTCCTTGCCAACATCTGTCGGGTCAACAAGACCTGCAGGTGTATCAACCTTGATAGCTGCCTTAGCAAGCTGTACAAAGAAGTCATCGGGAAGAGCATTTACTACATGAACGGTACCGTCTTCGCCCTCTACTTCGAGGCCGCCGAGCAGATCGTTTACAAGCTTAACAAGTGTTTCACCGTGATCACCTGCGATACCGAGGATACCGCTGATTGTAAGCATTTCGTTGCCTGTCAGGCTAGCGAGGAGTGCATCAAGTTCTTCTCTTGAAATTGTGCCGTCAAGAGCATCAACAAGTGACAGAACAGGTGATACAAGGTTGTTGATGAGTACTTCAACACCGCCGTTTGCAATGAAGAAGCTGAGGTTACCAAGGAGAATAAGGAGTGTATTGAACGGTGCATTGCAAAGCTCGTCAACAAGTATGAATACATAGTCGATTGTGTTTGCAAGAGCGTCAACTGCATCTGTTGCAGGTGTCCATGTTGCACCCATTTCCTCAAGACCGAGAGCCTTGAAGAGATACCAGATAGCGTTTTCATAACCGTTGTTACCCTTAAGCATTACGTTATCAACGCCCATGCCCTTAGCGATTTCAAGGTTGCCGCCTGTGAGCAGGAATGCAAGTACGCTTTCGAGCGGGTTGAGCAGTGAATAGATAGCGCCAAGGAATGCATCCTTATTGTTTACATTTGTGAAGATAGCGTCGTCAACAACAACTGTTTCTTCGCCTTCTACAGTTTCCTTATGGCTGTGAGCTGCAAGTACATCTGCCCAAGTGATTGCGCCGTCTGTACCTGTGCCTGTAGCTGCATTTACATATGCAAGGAGCTCTGCGCTGCCGCTTGCTGTTGCAAAATCAACGGGAGCGAGGTTGATGCCGAGCAGATCGCCGAGAGTACCAACAAGGTCTTCGGAAATTGACTGACCGAGGAGCTTGATAAGCATATCAGTGATTGTCTTCATCATTTCGTCTGTGAAGAGCATGTCGCTGAGGAGTGTATCTACGATGTGCTTGAGAACAGGTGTACCTTCGGGTACTGTTTCAGCTGCATCGAGGAGAGTATCCATAAGTGAGCCTTCTTCAACATCGTCGCCTGCAATGATGGGAAGCAGTGCGGGAAGTGCCTTGCCGATAAGTCTGTCAAGAGCTGCAATAGCTTCGTCAGCCTTCTTCAGACCGTAATCCTTAACACCGAGGAACTTGAATACCATTTCGAGAACGGTGATGTCATATTCGCCTGTGAGGATAAGTACGAGAGTACCAACAAGGTTGATAACTGCATCGTTATCGCTGAGAACGTCATTGATGAGACCTTCAATTGTCGGGTCAAGCTCTGCGTCACCGATAAGACCGAGAACAAGATCCTTAATAACTGCAACGTTAGCATCTGTCAGGATAGCATTGAGAAGAGTTACAAGAGTGTCAGCTGCGTCACCGGAAATGTTCTTATAGGGATCATTGCCGTCGCCGATAGCTGTTGAGTCTGCATAACCGTAAACCATTGCTGAATCTGTGTAGATGATGTTGCCGTCCTTATCTCTCTTAGCCATTGCTGCTGCAAGTGCAAGCCAATCAAGGTCGAGAGTCAGGCCGAGAGGTTCACCGTCGATTTCAATGCCTGAAAGCAGACCGCTGATGAGAGCGCTCAGATCGTCAGCACTGAGGTCGAATGTCAAGCCGGGTGCAAGACCCTTCTTGTTTTCGATATCGAAGTCGAACTTGAATGCGTTATTTTCATCCATACCTACGAAGAGGCTGATGGGATATACCTTACATACTGCATCGAGGAGTTCTGTCAGCGGAGCTACAAGGTTGAGAACCAGAGTATTTACGCCTTCTGAACCGATGAAGTAGAACAGGTTAGCTACGAGGCCGAGAACCTCAGTAATGGGAGCTGCAAGGATGCCGTCTACTCTTGCTACGATTGTGTCAAGGATATACTTGAGTGATGAACCGTGGTACTTACCGTCGATTTCAGCATCATATGTTGCCTGGCTGACAGGTGTTGCACCAAGAGCTTCGAGGAGCGGGATAATTGCATAGTTGTAACCGTAACCGCCGTTGATGCGGATGTCAGCACGTCTGATGTAGTCTTCGTCCTCAAGAGCGATAATCTGCTTACCGCTGAGAAGGATTTCAAATACTACGTCAAGCGGGAGAAGAAGGTCTGCTGCGAAGTTGATAACATCTTCGAGAGTCTTCATACCCCAATCGTAATCAGCATCAAATTTCTTTTCGTGTACGAGTACCTTAGTGAGAATTACAGTTGTTTCGGTAGCATCTTCGCCTTCGCCGGATGTAATAACTGTTGTCATTGTGCCGTCTTCAGCTGTTGTTACCTTATCATCTGCAAGAGCAATCTGAGTTTCTGTGCCGTCAGCTTCATATGTGTAAAGCTTATTGCCGTCTTCGTCAGTTGCCTGTACCATTGACTTAGTAAGGCTGTATGTTGTTACAACTTCCTTACCGTCTTCGTCAGTTGTTGTTACCTTCCACTCTGTGAGTGCATCACTGTCGTCAGTAACCGTTACTGTTACTTCCTTACCTTCAGCATCTGTTGTCTTGTAAGTATATGCATATTCTGCATACTTAGCTTCAACCTCTGCCCATGTCTGAGCATCGCCGATGAAGTCGCCGAGCTTAGAGCCGAACTTGGTTGCTGCAAATGCCTGAGGATTAATGTCGAGCTTCAGGTTAGTCAGATCCTCAACATAGCCGAGGATGTCACCGAGGTCAAGATCTGCGAGTACGGGAACAAGGAGTCCCATGAGAAGGTTGCCGAGGTCAGCGCCTGCTACAAGGCCGTCGATCATACCGCCGAGGTCGCTGTCTGTACCGAGCATACCGAGTACAGTTGTGAGAAGTGCATCGAGAGCTGTGATAGCATCGGGAAGAGCTTCTTCAACCTTAGCTGCGTTCTTATCAAACGGTGTGTAGTCTGCGCCTGCGCCTGTAAGAGGAGCCTGCGGAATCTTCTTATAAGTGATTGTGTAGTTGTCAAGGAGCATGAGGATTACATCTACAAGCTCGATTTCCTTATCTGCAAGTGAGGTTACAATTGTTACAACTGTGTCACCTTCCTGAGCGTCAGGAGCGATCTTGCCGATGAGCACCTTGAGGAATGTGTCGTCGAGAACCTTATCAAGGATGTACATGAGAGTTTCAGCTGCATCAACATCCCAGTTTGTTGCTACCACGTCACTGATTACATCTGACTCAGTGAACTGGTCAGCATCAGGTGTTTCAGTGGGTTCTTCGTTAACGATAGCATACTGTGAAAGTTCTACGAAGAAGTCTTCGTCAAGAGCATTGATTGTGTCAACAACGTTGCCGTCCTTATCCTTAACTTCGAGACCGCCGAGCAGATCGTTTACAAGAGCAACGAGGTTAGCGCCGCCGTTGTTACCGATACCGATGAGGTCTGTCAGACCGTAGCGCTTGTCACCGAGCTTGATGAAGCCCTTAAGGATGCCGTCCAGCTGGTTGCGGCTGATTACGGGTTCAAGGAGTTCGAGGATAGCGAATACGGGAGCAAGGAGATTTTCAATGATCGGCTGGAGGTTGTCGTTTGCAACTAAGTAGCCGAGACCTGCTACAAGTTCAAGGATTGTCTGGAGAGGAGCATTTGTGAGCTTACCTACAAGACCGTTTGTGCCGATAAGACCGTCAACGAGCTTATCAAGAGCTTCTGTTGATGTGTTAGCGGTTGCAAGGTCAACACCGAGAGCCTTGAACAGCGGGATAAGAGCTGTGTTATAAGCGTTACCGCCGGGAAGTTTGATTGAGTCGCTGAGAAGTTCAAGGTTACCACCGCAAAGGATGAAGTCAAGAACAGGATTCAGCGGAGTGAGAAGTGACAGAAGAGCTGTTACGAATGTGCTCTGGTCTGTTACGCCCCAGTTGTAGTCGTTAGCTACACGTTCCTTAGTGCCGTCTTCCTTAGTTACTTCTGTGCTGTTAGCTGTCCATACGTCAGCCCATGTCTTGTTGTCGCCAACATAGCTGATAAGCTGAGTATAACCTGTTTCAGCAGCGAATGCCTGAGGAGCAAGGTCTACACCAAGGAGATCCATAAGAGTCTTAGCAAGATCTTCGGTTAAGAAGCCTGCAAGAGCCTTAACGAGTGTATTCATAAGTGAATTGAAGTTATCTGCTGTGAATGCAAGGTCAGCAAGGATATATTCAACCATACCGTAGAGGCTGTCAGACTGAGCTGCTGCGTCTACAAGAGTCTTGAGGATACCCTCTGCCTTATCTGCATCGATAAACTTCGGAAGAAGTTCAGGTACTTCACGAACGATGATAGCATCAAGTCTGCTGATAGCGCTGTTGAGCTTGTCACCGTCTGCAGCGTTTTCACCATCGAAATATGTCAGAGCTGCAAATACATAGTATGCAACATCTGCAGGCTGGATGTCATAAGTACCGCTGAGAAGGAGTACTACTGCTGCAAGAAGCTCCTGAATGCCGTTGGGATCGTAAAGGATATCCTTAATGATGCCAACTACATCGATTTCGCCTTCTTCACTGCCGTCGGGCAGGTCAACATTTGCAAGCAAGCCTTCAACGAGCTTAGCAATTGCATATGTGTTTTCCTCTGTGAGGAGAGTCTTAATGAGAGTTGTGAAGGTGTCTTCAACATCGCCAACAACGTTGAACCATGTTGCTGCTTCGCCTTCAGTTGTTACCTGAGCGGTGGGCACCTTAACAATACCGTTTTCGTCAGCTGCTGCCATCTGAGAAGCAATGCTGAGCCAGTTGAGGTCAAGTGAGAGACCGAGAGGTTCTTTCTTGCCGTCGATTTCAATCTCAATACCTTCAAGGAGATCCTTGAGAAGTGTTGTAAGATCTGAACCCTTAACATTTACCTTAATGCCTGCTTCCATTGAAGCTACATAAGCAGGTGTTGAGCCATCTTCATTCTTATCGAATGTGGTCTTGAGTACCTTGCCGTCTGTCTTGTTGAGCTCACCAAGATCGATTGAGATACCAACCTTGAATACGGGAGCTACCTTCTTAAGAAGTACATTAGCAAATGCCAGGAGGTTATCAGCGATATTGTTGATACCGTCTGAACCGATGAAGTAGAACAGGTTAGCAAGAAGCTTGAGAAGTGTCTGAACAGGAGTCTTAAGAAGTTCGTCCTCTACCTTGCCGATGATAGCGTCAAGGATGTACCAGAGGTGACCCTTAGTCTTAGCAAGTTCAACATATTCAGCCTCTGTGAGAGCTTCAATGCCGAGTGCTTCGAGAAGCGGGATAATTGCGAAGTTGTAACCACGACCGCCGCTGATACGGATGTCGTCGCCACGGCTGCCGTCTTCATTTACGTCAGGAAGAACAATTACCTGTTCGCCTGTGAGAAGCAGACCGAGTACGAAGTCGAGCGGGTAGAGAAGGTCGGCTGCAAGATTTACAACGCCGTCAAGTGACTTGTTAAGAGCGAGCTTCCAGTCATATTCAGCGTGCATTTCTGTCTTGTGTACGCTTTCCTTAACTTCAGTACCGTCTTCGCCGACTACAGGCTTACCTTCTGCATCGAGCTTAGTCTGCTCGATGAGAGCCTTGCTGAGCTTAACTTCCTTAGCATCTTCGCCTTCACCGATAGTAACTGTCTTACCGTCAAGGTCAGCGTCGTAGCTGTAGTATGTTTCAGTCTTAGCCTTGCCTTCGTCGTCGTACTGTACTTCACCCTTATCGTTTGTTACTTCATAGGTGTATACATACTGAGTATATTTTGCTTCGATTTCAGACCAGGAGATTTCACCGTCTTCGTTAAGGTCTTCAGCTGAGCCAATGAAGTTAGCAAGCTGTGACTTGAAGGTGTTGTGCTGGAATGCTTCGGGAGCGATGTCAAGGTCAATGTTGGTCAGATCCTTAACGTAACCGAGGATCTCGCCAAGGTCGAGGCCTGCAAGAAGAGGTACAAGCATATTAACGAGCATGTTACCTACATCAAGACCTTCGAGGAGTTCGCCAAGGAGACTCTGGAGTGAGTCTGCATCAAGGCCGATGATACCGATTACTGCAACAATAATGGGATCAAGTGCTGCAAGGGCCTTCTGAAGTGATTCTTCAGTCATGGGAGCGATGTGCTCTACGGGTTCCTTGCTGATAGGCTGACGAGCATAGTCAACATAGTTGATCTTATAGTCAGTCAGAAGAGTGATGATGATGTCAACAAGATTGTTCTGCTTACCTGCAAGACCGAGGATGAGGTCACCTACTGTTGTGCCCTTTTCCTGACCGATGAGGTCACAAAGAACTGTTAAGAAGTCATCTGAGCATACAGCTGAGAGAACATACATAAGAGCGTCTGTTCTGTCAACTGACCAGTCAGCAACATACTTGTGGTCGGGCTGATAATCATAACCGATTTCAGCTTCGTCTGTGATTGTCTTAACATCAGTGTCTTCATATACGATACCGTGGTTAGCAACCTGAACGAAGAAGTCATCCTTAAGCAGGTTGAGATATACTGCATTGCCTGCTTCGTCAGTGATTTCTACGCTGCCGATAAGCTCGTTGAGCATTGCAACGAGACCTTCACCGTGGTCGCCTGCGATATCAATGATATTTGTAATATTCAGAGGCTTACCGCCCGGAAGTTCAACCTTAACGAGTTCTTCAAGAAGAGCGTCGATTGTTGACATGGGAGCGATTGTTTCGAGAGTTGAAACTAAGCCAAAGATGGGAGCTACGATACCTCTTACAGTTTCTTCAATGCCGTCTGAAGCAATGAAGTAGCTGAGGCCTGTTACAAGGTCGATGATTGTCTGGATGGGAGCATCAGCAAGCTTGTCAACAAGAGCGAGGATACCATTCAGAAGTTCTTCTACGCAAACGATAGCATTTTCATCTACACCGAGCTGAGCGTTTGTCTTGATGTCAACACCGAGTGCCTTAACGAGAGGAACAAGTACGTTGTCATAAGCGTTGCCGCCGTCAAGCACGAAGCCTTCATAGATGAGCTGGATGCCTTCGCCTCTGAAGAGCCAATCAAGTACGGGTGAGAAGGGAGCAAGGATTTCAAGCACTGTGCTGATGAATGCATGCTGCTTATCTGTTTCGTCAGCTGCAATCCACTGCTCAGTTGTTACAACCTTAGTCTTCTGAACTGTGATTGTGTTGCCTTCTTCGTCCTTATCTTCTACCATTACAGGCTTAATTGCCCATGCAACGCCGTCTTCGTCTTCATAAGTTACTTCACCTTCATAGTCGAAGTATACTTCAACAACCTTGGGTTCCTTGCCTTCTTCTTCAGCAGGAATCTCATAGCTGTAAACGAACTTGGTGTTAGCTGCAGCGATGTCAGCCCATGTAACTGCCTTTTCAGTTGCGGGGAACTTCGCAATATAAGCTGCGATCTTACTGTCGTCGATACCTGCTGCTGCAATTGCATTAGCAAATTCTGCAGGTGTCAGGTTGATGTGGAGAATTTCACCGAGGAGATCGTTGATCATGGTGAATGTCTTGTCATCCATGCTGCCGAGAAGTCCCACAAGCATTGAGAACAGTGAGTTGATGAGGTCATCTGTAAACAGGAGATCATCGAGAACATAGTCAAGTACGCCGCCGATTGATGCTTCTGCCTTGCCGTCCTTAACTGCTGCTGCGAGCTCAGTTACGATCTCAGGCATGTTGTCCATACCGCCAAGCATGTTAAGGAGAGGTTCAATTGCGTTGTTGATAACTGCGTCGAGCTTGTTAAGAGCAAGAGCAAGGTTTGCCTTTGAAGCTACGCTGTCATCATATGTGTAGTTTGCAAGGCTGAGTACGTCGAAGAGTACCTTGTAATCTTCAACTGTATAGTCAGCTGCAAGAAGTCTGATTATAGCGTCGATAGCTGTTGTCGGGTCGTCAAGAGCATCCTTAACTATCTGAGCAACTGTTGTGCTGAAGTTTGCGAGTGCGGGGATATAGCCGTTTTCGTCAAATTCAACATTGAGCATCTTGAGAAGACCGTCAAGGAATTCCTGAGTAACGATCATGTCAAGGAACGCAACGATTGCATCAGCTCTGTCAACAACGATTCTCTTACGCCACTGAGCGTCTGCAGGATTGATGTGATCCCAATCAGTTGTTGTCATTGAGTCAACATAGATGATTTTGCCGTTTTCGTCTACAGCAATAGCGCTTTCAACGAAGTCTCTGAGATTGAATTCAACATCAAGATCCTTAGCAAAGTTGTTAAGTACCTTAGTAATGAGCTGTTCAATTACAGGCAGGCTGAGGTCAAGTTCAAGACCGACATCAGCACCGTTTTCAGCTACATCTGCGCCGAGCATAATCTTGAAGATTTCTGCTTCTTCGCCTTCAGCCGGGAAGAGCTCAAGAAGGTCAATCTTAATAGCTACGGGAAGTACGCCTTCAACAGCCTTAAGAAGCTCAGTTACAGGAGCGATAAGGTTGCTGATGAGGATTGTGAGACCGTCACCGTTAGCAATTGAGTAAACGAGGTTTGTAAGAAGGTCAGCTACGAAGCTCAGAGGAGCGTTAAGACCGTCTGCAATGTAGTAGAGGAGTGTCTCAAGGATATAGCCGAGAGTACCCTTTGTTGCAATTGTGTCTTCGTAATCAGCCTGTGAAAGGATCTGAATCTTCTTACCGTTTTCGAGTTCCTTGTAGTTGGGAACGCCGAGTGTTTCAAGAAGCGGGATGATTGCATAGTTGTAACCTGAACCGCCCATGATATTTATTTCTTCAAATGCACCGATTGAATCGCTGTTAGCAATCTTTTCTTCATCTGTTGCTGCGTTTGAACCGCCTGCAAGAAGTACTTCAAGGATGAAGTCAAGAGGTGCAAGGAATGATGTGAGAACTGCTACGAACTTGTCGATCTGAGCATAGATATCGTCAAGCTCTGCCATGCCCCAAGCATAGTCATAAACTACCTTAGTTGCCTGTACGTCTGTGTAGATAACTTCTGCAGCACAGTCAACAACACCTGCTTCTGTGTTAACCTTAACAGTTGTCTTGCCGTCCTTAGTTGTTACACCGTCATTTGCTACAACACCCATATTGATTACAAGACCGTTGGGAAGTGTAACCTTATACATGGGATGTCCTTCGGAGCTTACAGCCTGCTCGTAAACCTTAGTAAGCTCATATGTCTTACCGTCTGCTTCGTATTCTGTAAGACCTTCTGCAAGGTATACAGTTACTGTTTCATCCTTTGAGTCTTCAACTTCGGGATCTGCAGGAATTGTGTAGGTGTATGCATACTTGGTGTACATCTCTGCAACTTCAGCCCAAGTTGTTGCTTCGCCGAAGAAGCCTGCGATGTCAGCATCCTTCTTGTAGTTTTCAACACTGAGGTCAATTTCTTCACCAAGGATACCTGCAACTGTGTCGATGATATCCATGATGTCGCTGTTAAGACCTGAGAAGATACCTGCAAGAAGACCTACAATCATGTTAACCATATCGTCGTTGAATACGAGACCGCCAACAAGTTCTTCAAGTGAACCCATACCTACCATGCTGAGGATAGGTCCGATAAGGTTATCAACATTATCAACAGCCTTTTCAGCAGTTGCCTTGCTGATTGCGTGACCCTTTTCAGGATCGTCATAGAGTACGGGGTTCTTAGCAAGTGCAAGAAGACCGTCTTCTGCAACGATAGCTGTGTATTCAACAATATACTTGATTGAGAGCTTCTCAAGGATTTCGATTACGCCGTCAGCTGCATTTTCAGCTGTGAGTGAATCGATGAGATCATTAAGGATATTGTCAGGATTCTCTTCGTCCTTAGTAAGGAACTTGCCAAGGATGTCGTCTGAAAGTACGAATGAGAGAAGTCCGTCTGCGAAGTGATCTCTGCAGCCTACAACTGTTGTGAGCTTGCCGTCGCTGAGAACTGCTTCAAGTTCAGCCTCAGGAATGAGCTTGCCTGTTGTGTCAACATAGTTGCCGTCTGCGTTAACAAGAGCACTGTTAGCTGATGTTCTGAGTGACTCAATTGTCTTGAATTCACCGAGAGCAGCAACGAGCTCTGTGAGCATTTCCTTAGTAATTTCGAAGTCAAGACCTGTGTTTACAGTGATAGCCTTGATGGTTTCTTCTGAACCGTCTTCGTTCTTTATTGTCTTGTCAAAGATCTTAGTTGTGTCTTCTACTTCAACAGTCTTTTCGTCTCTTACGTAAGTTGCCTTACCGTCGTCAGCAATTGTTACCTCAAAGTCTGTGGGCTTCTGGATAAGGTCATTGAGCATATCGAGAAGGTTGTCGAGCTTGAGGATGCTGAGGTCGAGACCGAGCATTGAGAGAAGATCGTCTGTACCTGTTACAGGTGCAAGTACCTCAAACAGGCCGTTTGCAAGTGCGAGTACGTTGTCAACCAGAGCTGCAAGGTTGTCACTTACTACGAAGTAGAGCAGACCTGCAAGGTGGTCAGCAAGGAATGTAACAGGACCTGCTGTGAGACCGTCTACGAGTGCCATGATAATATCAATTACTGCACCGAGAATGTCTTCGATATCATTATATGCGTTGAATGTTTCGCCGCTTACGATACCAAGTGAAGCTGCCTTGTCGCCAAAGATTGCTTCTGCAAGAGCAAGCAGACCTTCGTCATAACCCTTTGAGCCGCGGATTTCGATAAAGCCGTCGCCCATGATTACGCCTACATCAGCTGTTGCTCTGTCGTCATCGGGAGTTTCGCCTGCAGCACCTGTTGTGGTGTTATAAGCGTCTTCAAATGACTTGCCGACATATACGCCGTTGCTTGAGAGAAGTGTAAGTGTCTTGCCCTGGAGAACAAGCTGCAGAACTTCTGTCAAGGGTTCAAGAAGAACTGTGAATGCATTGATAACTGCAGTGAGCTTATCTTCTGCTGCATCAATACCGAAGGTGAGTGACTCATCAAGCTTAACTGCTGTTACATGCTTGAGAGTGACTGTACCGTCTTCGTTCTTGATTTCTTCTGTCTTCTTAGTGAGTGTATACTCTGTTTCATCGATGGTCTTCTTTGTACCGTCGAGCTTGTCGCTTACGTCATAGTATGTGCCAAGAACTGCTTCAGCATCAGCTGTTGCTTCCTTGATTACATATGTGTAAGCATACTTGGTGTTAGCTTCTGCTACTTCTGCCCATGAGTCGTAACCTGTCATAATTGACTGTACTGCTGCAAGAGCTGTTGCATAGTCAGCCTTACCATCGAAGTGAGCGCTGATCTGTGCAAGGTAATCTGTAGCTGTGAGCTTATGGTCACCGATCTTAATAAGACCGAGAATCATATCAATTGTTTCGTTGCCGAGGATGCCAACGAGCATTTCAACAACGCCACGAACCATTTCGTCGCTGAGGAATGAGCCAAGGAGCTCATCAACTACAACTGCGAGGATGGTTTCAGTTTCGGCTACTTCATTGCCGTCTTCATCCTTACCGTAGCCTTCACAAGCCTTGAGCAGAGTATCCATAATGGAGCCTGCCTCAACATCTTCACCTGCAATGAGAGGAAGAATTACGGGAAGAGCTTCATTGATGATCTTGTCAAGCTTACCGGGAAGTTCGGGTGAAGCTGTCATACCTGTATGGTCGATATCGATATAGATACCGTTAAGCTCTGTGTAGCTGACCTTGTAGCCCTCAAAGAGTGATACGATAATGTCAGTGAGAGTCAGACCAAGATCCTTACCTGTGATGAGGTTGTTAAGGATGATTGTGATGAAGTCTTCCTTCTCAAGCTTTTCGTTCCAATCGTCTGAGCCGTACTTAGCTATTTCCTTAACAAGGTCGCCTGAAAGTACGCTTTCGAGCAGGTATACAAGTGAATCTGCAATGTCAACTGACCACTGGCTTACTGCATAGCGTGTGCCGATGATGTCGTAATCAGCCTTATAGTCTGCCTCATTATAATCAGCCTGAGCAATAAAGATGATTTCACCGGTTGTCTTATTCTTAAGCTCATAGTAGTCGATTGCACCGTCATCCTTAGAAATATCGATAGCATATGCTACATATTCTGAGAAGAAGTTTGCAGGAAGAATTTCGATAACCTTAGCTGTTTCGCCTTCAGGTGTCTCAACGAGCATACCGCCAACGAGCTTGTTGAGGATAGCAACGAGGTTGCTGCCGTCCTTACCTGCAATCTGGAGGATTTCGTCAAGAGTGTAAACCTTGAAGTCGTCTGATGTGTCATCAGGTGTGTCATTGTCATCAATCTTACGTGCTGCTTCAACCTCTGCACCGAAGTCAGGCATGAAGTCACCGATCATCGGGCTGAGCATACCGCCGAGAAGGTCGTCAAGAAGAGCGCCTACTGCGGGTTCTGCAACATCGAGAAGTGCAAATACGGGTGAAGCAAGGTTTTCAACGAAGAGTCTTAAACCGTCTGATGCAAGGAAGTATGACAGTGAGGGAAGGAGGTTGAGGATGTACTCGAAGGGACCGTTTTCGAGGTTTTCAACAACATTGAGAACGCCGTCAACAATAGCTGTGAGTGTGAGTACATTGCCCTGAGCTGCTTCGTAAACTGCAGGATCTGTAAGGGTGTTGCCCATCTGGTCTGCACCGAGAGCCTGAAGAAGCGGATAGAGAGCATATCTGTAGCCGTTACCGCCCTTAATGGTGATAGCTTCTACTTCTTTACCGTCAACCTTTGACTTGATTGTGATGTCTTCGCCGTGGAACAGGAAGTTAACAACGGGTTCAACAGCCTTAACGATGCCCCAAAGGATATTGATGAACATATCCTTCTTAGCCTCGAAGCCTTCAGCTGCATCGATGCCCCATGTATACTTAGTTGCACCAAGTACCTTAGTACCTGCCTCAACATAAGCTTCCTCAACGGCAACTTCTACGTCCTTACCGTCGATCTTGACTGTAGCCTTATCAGCTGTTTCAGTTTCAAGATATACAGTACCTTCGTAGTCCTTAGCCTCGTCAACATCTTCTGTGTCAGGATCATCTGCTACAGAGTATGTCCAATTGAAGCCATACTGGTCGTCCTTCATTACACGTGCAAATGTGGGTGTACCGCCTTCAGCGTCTGCCCATACAATATTGCCGTCCTTATCAGTAGCAATAGCACGTGTGTAGAGAACTACAGTCTTTTCTTCGCCGTCAACGGTGATCTTTGTTGATGTACCGTCTTCGATCTTATTATTGTCAAAGTGCTGCTTAATTGTGTAAGTTGTTACGTCATCAGTTGTGTCGTCTTCTGTGCCCTTATCATCTACTACTGTGTCAATGTAATAGTATGCATAGTCAGAGTAGTAGCCTGCGATATCGGACCATGTAGCTTCACGAACTGTCTGAGTTGCAAGGCCTTCGTCGTCAAATCCGCTTGTTGTGCGGTCTGCAATTGTACCTTCGATAGCTGCATCGATGAAGTCAGCAAGAGCCTGAGCTCCTCCTGCTTCTGCGCCTGCTGCAACAGCTGCGGGTGCAAGGTCAACACTGAGAAGGTCCTTAAGAATCGGGTTGAGAGTATTGAGAGTATCTGCAATACCGTCACCGCCGAGAAGTCCAACGATCATGCCGATAAGCATATCCATTGTTTCGTCCTTGAATGCAAGGTCTGTGAGGATAGCTTCAACAACCATCTTGAGAGTTACGCCGGTGTATGTGCCGTCGTCTTTCTTGAGTGAGTCAAGAGCACCCTTAAGGAATGCAACCTCTTCAAGCATGGGAAGGATTTCGGGGATAAGTCCGAGGATAGCCTGATCGAGCTTCTTGATAGCACGTCTTACCTTACGAGCTGTAAGAGTAGTGTCTGTGCTGTATGTTTCGTATGCGAAGGTCTTTGCTTCGAATGAAAGGTATTCAATAAGTGAGCCTTCAACATCATAGTGGTTGAAGTAGTTGAGAAGTACTTCAAGTACACAGTATCTGTTGTTACCTGTGATACCGTCGATAACTGTCTTGAGTGTTTCGTTTGCAGGATCATTAAGATCTGTGCCTGTCATTTCGAGGATATCGAAGATGAGGCCGTCTTCTGCAAGCACGATTTCAGAGATAAGCTGAAGAAGTGTGTTAGCTCTTGTTGCCTTAACGCCCTTAACAGTTCTTGTGCCGCCTGATACGGTTGCACCGAAGTAGCGCATTGTTTCAACATCTGTGATAGCAACTGTCTTCTTAACGAGATCCATGAAGAAGCCGTCAAGGAAGCCGAGCTTAGTTACGTCGTCTGACTTGTCGTCAGGTGTACCCATATCGTCCTTAACAAGACCCATGATGAGATCTTCAAGACCTTCGTCTGTGAGAAGAGCTGAGATGATTTCACCGGGTGTGTCTGTGCCTTCGGGAAGAGTGATGATATCCTTAAGAAGATCAACGAGTAATTCATAAATATTGAGAGCTACAAGAGGCTCGTCTCTGCCTTCAACTTCAATTTCCTTAGCAGCAATGTCGTTCACCATATCAACAAGAGTGAGGATGGGAGCGAGAAGCTGTTCAACAGCCTGTGCAAGACCGCCGGAAACGATGAAGTATGCAAGGTTGGGAAGCAGGTCAACGATTGTCTGTACGGGTGACTTAACAATCTTATTGATAAGTTTAACAAGACCGTTTACAAACCAATCGCCGAACTCAGCGTTTGTGAGTGTTTCAATGTCATACTTATCCTTTTCGATTTCGATACCGAACATTTCAGCAACGGGGATTACGAAGCGGTCGTAACCGTCACCTGCAGAAATTGTGATACCGTCAAGGAGTACGAGGTCGCCCTTTTCGAGGAAGAGAAGCTTAAATACAGGTACGAAGGGAGTGATGATGTCGCCAAGCAGTGCAATAGCTGTGTCATAATCCTTAACGCCGAAGCTGTTTGTGCCTGTGAGCTTAACTTCATACTGATATTCATATTCGAATGCACCGTTTGTATATGCTACAACATTAGCTGCATCGTCGCCCTCAAGAGCTTCGCCGTCGCCTGCTGTTACATAGAATTCGAGACCGCAATCCGGGCATGTTTCAATCTGACCGTTTGTTGTTGCAACAATAGCGTTGCCGTCTTCATCCTTAGCATATACGTGAACTGCCTTGTTCTGTGCATCTGTCTTGTAAAGGTACTTGCCGTCATTAGCGGCTGCTTCATCCTTATGCTCGATGTCATCTGTTTCGTCATCGGGTGTGCCGTTGTCGTCAGTCCATGTCACCTTATCGGATTCAGCATCATATTCAACCTTAACGCTGTACTTGTTGTATGCATCCTCCCATGTATCGCAGTCTGCAAAGTAAGTTGCGATAGCGCTTGAGGAAGCCTTGAAGTAATCAAGTGTAAGGTTAACAGCATTTTCGTCACCGCCTGTGAGCTCATAAACAAGTGAAAGAATTTCATCAAGCTTACCGCCGCCAAGCAGGTTAACAAGAAGTGTGAAGAGAGTTGTTGCAAGACCGTTCTTAACTGTGCCGTCTTCGTTAACTGTGTCTACGAAGAGGGAACCGATAAGATTTTCAACCATTTCTTCGATTGTGTCAGCACCGCCGAGGTCGATACCGAGATCTAAGCCAAACTGGGGAAGAAGCTCAAGTACGAGAGGCAGGATAGCTGCTACGAGGTTGTCAAGGTCTGTGGGAAGCTTTTCAAGTTCTGCTTCGTCAATGCCGATTGTATCCCAATCAGTTGTGGGAAGTGCATCGTCAAGCTCTGCAGGAACTTCAACTCTTTCGGGAGCATATTCTACATCGTACCATGAAAGAAGGTCGATGAGAAGTCTTTCAACTGCTTCGCCGTCCATAAATACGCCGTAAAGCAGAACGGGAAGGAGATAATCTGTGTCGAGAACCTTATCTTCTGCGGGCTTCATATCCTTGAGTGCTTCGTCTGAGAAGTCGAAATCACCGATAAGGCCTGCGATGAGGTCACGAACGCTTTCCTGGAACAGGAGAGTGTCAAGGAATGCAAGAAGAACTGTCTCACGGTCAACGAAGTAGTCAGTGTCTTTTTCGACATTGATTACACGGCTGTCGTCGAGGTTATCAGCTACAATGTTGATATCCTTAATCATTACATAGCCGAGGCCTTCGTCATCATACCATGCGCATGATGCAAGTGTGACGAAGAGACGGTCTGTGATGATATCTGAGAGAACGAGCTTCTTACCGTCGCCCATATCGATCTGAACAGCTTCGATAATATCCCAGATGATATCCATGAATGTGAGCTTGCTTGTGTCGATACCGCTGTCGTTGTTGAGGATGCTGTCATCTTCTTCAGCTGCAAGAGCAACACCTGCGTTTGCATTAGCTGCTGCAGCTTCGTCGATCTGTTCTTCAACATAGTCAGTTGCTGTGTCAACAGCAGGCTGCTGCATGTCAGCTGCAAGACCCTGAAGAAGACCCTTGATAAGGCCCATGATGTCAAGATCATAAACGTTCTTGATCATGTCTGTCAGAGCTGTTACAGGTGAAAGCAGGTTGCCGAGGATAGTATCGATACCCTTACTCTCAAGGAATCTTGCAAGATAGGGAAGAAGTGTTGCGATTGTTGAAACAGGTCTGTCGCAAAGTGAGTCAACGAGTGCAAAGACTGCATCGATGATTACCTGAATCATAACCTGTGATTCGCCGACATAATTTGTGATTGTGCCGTCAGCTTCTTCATATTCGCCACCATAGATAGCTGCTTCATAGCGTTCCTGGTTTTCATAATATGTTTCAAGGTACTTTCTTTCGTTTCCGTTTTCATCTTCATAAGTGAATACGGGAGCACCGAGAGCGTTGATAAGCGGAAGGATAACGCCTTCATAGCCGTCAAAGCCACGGATTGTGATTTCACCGTAAAGTGAAAGGTTCTGACCTGTAAGGAATACACCGAGTACAGGTGCAAGAGGTTCGAGAACATCCCAAAGGACTGTTACGAAGTTAAGACGTGATGTCTTTGAGTCGCCTTCAACAACAATGTTCCACTGCTTGTCGAACTTAACTGCTGTAGCCTGACTTGTTGTGTCATCTTCCATAACCTTAGTGAGTGTGAACTTCTGCTCTTCTTCACCGTCAGTTGCAGGGATAACATATTCTGTTTCGTTATCGCCTGTGTGGAAGTACTCTGTTCTTACGTCGTTTGTCTTATCCTCTTCGGTCTCATAGAAGTAGTAAACATACTTCTTTACGCCGTTCTGGTCGATTGTCTGATGTCTCTGGTTCCAAACCTTGATGAGAGCAACAGTGTCATCCTCTTCACCGTCGCCGTCAGCGTCAACAACTGCAGTTGTAGCGCCTTCAACGTCAAAGTGTGAAGCATAAACAGGTTCGCCCTTATCGTCTGTTTCGCCTACAAGGTTACCGTCCTTGTCTTCAACAAGCTTCTGATACTTGTATTCGTACTTGGTGTTTTCTGCAGCGATTTCAGACCATGTCTTAGCTGTGCCGTCTTCCTTAAGGATGATGCTCTGGAGAATTGCATTGTTTGCGAATGCCTCAGGAGCAATGTCGATGCCTGCTGCACTCTTAAGAAGGTCAGTAACAACACCGATAATGTCGCCAACGCCTTCGCCTGCAAGCAGACCTACGAGCATACCGAGAAGGTCGTTAATCATGTCATCTGTGAAGAGGAGATCTTCAAGAAGACCGTTAACAGCAGCCTTAAGGTTGATGTCATCATTTTCTGTGAATATACCGTGGAAGAGTCCGCCTTCCTTAACAAGATCCTTCTTAAAGAGGTTGAGGACTGTACCAACGAGTTTGTCAAGGTTATCAATTGCGTAACCGGTCTTTACGCGTGAGATTTCTGAGCCTGCATATGTGCCTGCCTGAATCTGAGGAAGAATATCCTGATATGTTGTGCTGCCGTCTTCGTCATAGAAATTGTAATGATATTCGTCAATTGCCATGAGCTGAACGCCCTCTGCACTTGCAACATCATATGTTGTGAAGAGTGCAACGATGAGGTCAACAACTGAGTCAGGGCTTCTGAATACGTTTGTAAGAAGCTCGTCAAGGAATTCTGCATCTGAGCCATTTTCATCTGTGAGATCATAGCCGAGAAGCGCACCGAGAACTTCCTTCATTGTTGTGTTTTCAAATACGAAGTCAAGGATGAACATGAATACATCTTCTGAGTCAACTTCAAGCTGACCGTTGTATGCGTCAACCTTAACCATACCACGGGCGTCTACCTTTTCGTCACTGTCAATGGTACCGTCGCCATTGATATCGTAAGGAAGCATATTGCCCTTGATTGTATGTGTCTTACCGTTAGCATCTGTATAGCTGTCGCCGAAGGGCTGTGCAAGAGCTGCCACTGACTTGAGCCATGCATAAGATGCCTGTGTACGCATATCTCTTGCTGCCTTAGCAACTTCCTCATCATCGGGAGCTGCTTCTACCATAGCTCTTGCCTGAGCATCAACTTCACCGTTTGTGAAGTATGTGATTGTTCTTACGAAGGGTTCTTCACTCTTCATAAGACCTGTCAGGTCGATTTCCATGTTAGCAAAGAGGCCAACAATTGATTCTGTGAATGTAATGTCAGATGTTGTCTGAACAAGATTGCCGTTTTCATCGTAGTCAATGTGCTGTGTAAATACTTCCTGGAAGGATTCCCAGCTACCTGTTGCAAGCATATCAACAAGGCTACCGCCGAGAGTATTAACGTCAACGTCGATGATGGGAGCAAGTCTGTCAGTGAGAACTGTTACGAATGTAAGCAGGTTAGTAAGAATCTGAGTAAGTCCGTCACTTGTTACAAAGTAAGCAAGTGTGGGAAGCATATTCATGAGGGTTGTGATGGGATATGTTGCGAGAATTTCTACAAAGTAGAAGATGTAGTTAACAACAACCTTAAGGAAGATTTCCATGTCGTAACCGTATTCGCTTGCCCATTCAATTGTGCCTGCCTGTTCTGCAGCGTATGTCCATGCAACAACATCATCTGTGCCTGTTGTTACCCATGTACCGAAGGAACGACGTGCACCTTCGTTACCCTTAAGAAGGTTTGCGGGGATCGGATTTACGCCTGCGCCATAGATCTCTACACGCTCGTCATTAAGCTGTTCGAGCATTGTGTATGTTGAACCGTCGTCAGGATCAGTGAGCTCGTTACCGTCGCTGTCAGTTGCAGCAGTGGTGTTGAGGTAGCTGAGGATTGCGTCAAGACCGAGACCACGAAGAAGCGGAAGCAGTGTATCAGCAAAGCCGTCTTCACCTTCAATATTAAGTGTATCAAAGAGCTTAACAGCCTTATTTGAGTCAGCACCGAAGAAGATAGCTTCAAGGATGTCGCCAAGACCGCCGATGATCTCCCAGAGGCAGGTGATGAAGTAGCTTACCTTGCCGTAGAAGTTGTCACCATAGTTGCCCATAGCTGTTACATTGTCAAAGTTCCATGACCATGCACCGTCAATCTTAGTCTCAGTATAGACTGCCTTAAGTGTATACTTAGTCCAGATTTCGTTGCCGTCTTCGTCAACCTTAACCTTGCCGTCCTCGTCAAGTTCGGGTTCAGCAAATGATTCAAGGTGTTCGAATGCGCTGAGATATTCAGCGTCTACTGATTTGCCATCAGCATCCACAGTCTTATAAGTGTAAACGAACTTACCGTCTTTCTTTTCCTGGATGTATGTGCTTGCAATCAGCTTCATTGTGGGGCTTTCAAGGTTGTCTTCAGTAACAACGTTACCGTCAGCATCCTTAATCTGTTCGCCCTTATCGTTGAGCTTATCCTGCTGAGCATATGCAAGCTTAGCGCTACCGTCTTCGTTGAGAACAACGTTGCCGTGCTCGTCATATTCATAAGCCTGATAGCCGTGAGCTGCAGAAATGTCAGCCCATGTGAGGTCACGTGTTTCGCCGTCAACTGTGATCTGACCTGTAGCAGCATCGAAGTTTTCAAGTCCGTATGCCATGTACTGGCGAAGACCGCCGTTTTCAGCTGCATTCTTATAAACGCTGATAGCTGTGATGTCAATACCTGCATCTGCTACGATGGGCAGGAAGTCACCGATGCTGCCGCCGAAGAGACCGCCGAGCAGGTTAACGATAGTTGTCATTATTTCATCAGTGAATGCAAAGCTTTCAACGAGCTTTGTAAGCACTTCATAGAGTGTTGCACCGCCCTCAAGCTCAATGCCGAGACTTGAAAGGTCGAGAATATTCTGTGAAGTGAGAATATCAATAACGTCGGGAAGTGCCTTCTTAAGCACTGCGTCGAAGCTGTCGAGTGTGTCGCCTACTTCTTCCTTTGTGAAGAGAGGAGTATCATTTTCATCAAGTGTGATGTTCAGCCAGTCATAGCCTGTGCTGTAGATACCGTATTTCTCCATGATTTCAGCGCTGTATTCCTCGTTACCCATTGTCTCATAGAACATTTCTACGCCTTCGCCGGGAACATAGTCTGTCAGCAGGTCAACAAGGATACCTACGATAATATCAACGCCTGTGCCGTTGTACTGCTTATCATCACCGATAAGAACAGGCTCCTTAGCACGCTTAGCAATATCTGTTACGATCTGACGGACTCTTGTCCAGTCGTCACGCATTTCGTCAGTGATTTCTTCACCGTCTTCAACAGTTGTGTACCAATCCATGAACGTATCAGCAAATTCTACAATAAGCTCATCTGACATGATTGAACGCACGATTGTGATGAGTGCCTGACCGGGGTTACCGTGGAAGTATGTGAATGTGCCGCCAACGCCTGTTACGTTTGAAGCTGCCTTTACATCAATGTTGTCTGAGCCGTAAGCTGCAAGTGCTGCAAAGTCAATGAAGTTAGAAACAACAACTTCACCGGCTGATGCATCTTCTTCACGAACCATACCTGTGATCATTTCATTGAGCATTAATTCAATATTAAGGAATTCGTCAAGAAGTGCTGCAATGTCAAGCTCGAGAGCTCTTGCAAGAATCGGGTCAACAATATCAAGAAGTGAAAGCACGGGTGCAATAAGGTTCTTAACAGCCTGAGCCAGGTTATTAGTCTTTTTGAATGCACCTGATGCATCAACCTCAGTTGAGTCATATGAATACAGCAGATAAGCAATGTTGGGAAGCTTTGTAAGAAGAGCTGTAAGCGGGCTCTCAAGAATACCTACATTACCTGTTGCGTCATCACCTACAAGGAAGCCTCTGAGAGCTGTGAACAGAGGTGAAAGAGGTGAGTTAACTGTGGTCCAGTTTCTGCCTGTCTTGTTTGCTTCGGGGTCAATGCTGCCGTGAACATGGGTAAGATAATCAGTAGCTTTCATTGAAGCTGTGTAGTTTGTGCCGGCAATCTTAACACCGCCGTAACCGAGAGCTTCAATAAGCATTACAAGACCTGTGCTGTAACCCGGATTACCTTCAAGTGTAAGCTCGTCAAGAAGAGTAATATCCTGACCGCTGAAAATGAAGGAAAGGATGGGATCAAGAGGAGTGAGAAGTGTTTCAAGAGCGTCGAAGAATGTGTCGATCTTAACTTCTGCAGTCTCGTCACCTTTAAGCATATAGAACCAATCAAATGTTTCGCCGTTAACATCAGCAGGAGCAGTTACATATGCCCATGAAAGAGTCTCAGCAGTAATTGAACTGTCTTCCTTCTGAGCTTCTGTCAGGCAATCCTGCAGCCATCTTGTGATAGCTGTGTTACCGTCAGCCTGTGCTGCCTTCCAGAAACCGTAAGGTCTTATATCAATGTCAAAGTCCGCAAGTGCTGTCAGCAGGTTTGCAAGGATGCCTTCACCGAGAAGACCGCCGAGAAGACCTGTGTCCATTACAGGAATCTTGTTGCCTGCATCGTCGAGAACATAGTCGCCGTTTTCGTCCTTCTCATATACAAGAACTTCATTTCCGTCCTCGTCCTTCTCAGTCTTCTGCTCGCCTGTACCAACGAGAAGAGTTACAAGAAGCTGCATTACATCATTTGATGTGATAACATCAGCTACAACGTCTGCCAGATTATCGCCTTCTTCAATGTTCTTGAGAGGCTCGATGATGCCTGCCATATTTTCAGGAAGCATACCCTCAAGCATGGGAAGAACCATGGGGATAAGAGTGGGAAGAAGGTCCATAATAAGGTCGTCAATCGCCTTGATAGCTCTGTTGACCTTACCAACCATAATCTTTTCATCTGTTGTGTCAAATACGCCTCCAGCAACAATTATTTCTTTGCCGTCAGCATAATATTTGCCGTCAGGTATGTCTGCGAGTGACTCGGAGAGATACTGACCTACAACGAATTTGCCTGCTGTTGTACCAATAGTCTTGAGAATTTCAAAACCACCGTCAGCATATGTGTCATTATAAGCATAGTATTCAGGTGTGTATTCATTAAGAAGTGAGATAAGAATTGCCACAACTGTGTCAGCCTGACCGTCGATGATGGGCAGGATTGTGTCAATAATTGTAACGCTTGAAGCAGATTCTTCTCCCGTATCTGTTGAAAGCATACCGTTAAGCATGGGAGCCAGCTTGTAGAACACGCCGTCGTTCATAAGCCAACGGAACAGTGCAAGCAATACGTCACCTGTGTCAGGATTGAGGTGGTAGTTAATGAAGCTGCTCTGAGCACCTGTAACTGTCTTAACTGTCAGACTACCCATTGACATAATACGGTTAACGGGCATACCGAGGTCTACAGTACCGTGACCTGTACGGCTGTTATACTCAAACATTTCAAGCAGACCTGTGTTACAGCCCTTAGCGCCTGTGCTGAAGAGTGTCTGAGTGAGCATACCGGGCTTAGCATAGTAATATCCGTTTTCGTCAACGTAAACTTCCATTCTTGCCGTTGCTGTCCACTCATCGGGATGGCCGTCAGGATATGTCTCATTAAATTCTTCTATATCTATGTTGTACTGTTTTACATTTCCGTCCTTATCAACAAGGTCATAAATCTTATTACCATCTGCATCCAGGACATTTTTCTTCAGGAAGGCTACACGATCCTCTTCGGCCTTCGCCATTTCCGCATCGTAGTAGGCCTTATTCACTCTTGTTACCTGAAGGAGCATGTTGATAACGCCTGCAAAGCCCTTATCGAGCTCGATACCCATATCTGTCAGCATACCGCCGAGAAGATCCCATACGCCGAGCTTATAAACACTGATACCACCAAAGAGGTCAATAAGGAAGTCGAGCTTGATGTTCTTGACCTTGGGAAGAATCTGGTTGTATTCAATAGCGCAAAGAAGGTTGGGAAGAAGTCCGAGAATTGTCTGAACGGGGTTAACGAAGAGCTGTGTTTCCATCCAGTAAATCAGGGGCTCAAGGATATAGCGCCAGAATGTTACACCGTAGCCTGTGATATAAGGTGTTGTGTCGCCGCCTTCAAGATAACCTGCGATCTTGGAAGCGTCTGTCATAGTTGAACCTGATCTGTAACCGTAGGGGTTTGTTGATGCGTTATAAGCAGTGATACCAAGTAACTCATAGAGAGGCACAAGGAGTCTGTCATACAGGGGGTCACCGATGTTTTCAGCTATAGCATTAAGCTCGATACCGATGATGTCTGACTTAGCTCTGAGAGTTGAGCTTGTGTCGCAAAGGATTGTACCGAGAGGACCTGCAAGACCTGCAGAAGCAGCTGCAAATGAAGTGTAAAGGTCTGTGTTGTTTTCAACATGCCAGATTTCTTCCGGTGTGTATGTATCCCATGCATTGTCGGGAAGACCCTTACCTGCGCCTGACTGGCTGAAGTTTATTCTTACATCGTTATCCCAGAATGATACGGTCTTTTCATTATCACCGTTACTAACGTTACCACTTTCGTTAAGTCTGGGAGCCTTAGCAAGGATTTCAAGAACCTTACTGTAGTCGTAATTTGAGCCGTAAAGTGAACCGTCATAGAACTTATACCAACGAACACCTGTCTGGCCGCATGAGTTGCCGTTCCAGTTTTCAGTGAACCAGTGAGGCATAAGAGGAAGAGCACCACGAAGGTATTTGGGAAGCTTTACACCAACCTTACCGATAACTGCGATATCCATATCAAGGTCCATGATAACATTACCGAGAATACCGCAAAGTGATATAAGCAGGTTCTGAACAGTACCGCCGTAAAGAAGACCCATAATCATATTAATGAGCATTTCACGAAGGTTCTGAACCTTATCACCCTTATATCTTGTGGTTTTGCTGCCATCAGGGTTGTTAAATGTGTATGTAATGCTCCATTCACCAAGAAGGCCCTTGCCTGTTTCAGCGTTAACTGTAAGAGCATCAAGGATTGAACCGAGGTCGTTTGAGATAAGCATATTATCAAACTTAGCAACCATTTCGTCCATGAGCACTTCAACACTGTCGTCTGAGCCTACTGCACCAAGACCGATACCAAGCTTGTTAATAAGCTCCTTAATTGTGTCATAATCGAGTTCGCCTACGCCCTTGACCCACATATATTCATAGAAGTCTCTGCCTGCGTAGTCGTCACGGCTGTTATATCTGTCAAACAGATAGTTAAGGATTGTCTTGTCGCCCTGAACACCGCCTTCAACCTTAGCGTATGTTCTCATCTGAGCAAGAGTATCCTTGAATTCCTGAGCCTTTGTTGAATAGGGAAGAACTAATTCATACATTGCTTCAAGCTCATCAAGAGTGTGAACCTCAGCATCTGTATTTACAAATTCTTCTGCCTCAGGATTGTATGCGGGATCTCTTCTGAGGAAATTGAAAAGAGTACCCTGCTGAACTTCAAGAGCTTCTGTTGCTGAAACGATAGCCTCAAAGTTATAATATGTAACATTGTTACCGCCTTCTGCGTAATAAGTCTTGATTCTGTCAAGCTGTTCATATACACGGTTAGCAGCACGACGCTTAAGGTCGTTTACAAAGTTATCATATTTAGTCATGCCTTCGCTGCCGAAGATCTGAGTGAAGAGTTCTATTGAATCATCATCAGTCTTATTAGCAAGCTCTCTGCATTCTGTATAGCCGTATTCAACTAATTCATTATAATATGTAATGATGTTTGAATATGACATACCACCGGTCAGACGAACTGAACCCATGAAGGTATCCATCTTAGCCTTCATAGCAATATAGTCTGAACCGTTGAGGTTAAGGTTAGCCTTAACATAGTTGTTATAAAACTTATTCCAGTTAGCCTGGTTAAGTGTTTCTGTTGCAATAAGGTCAAACTTAACATTGCCTTCAGCGTCTTCGATTAAGGGGAATACCTTAATCTCAAATGTTGCAACAACATCTACAGCCTTATTAAAGAAAGCAAGTGCTTCGTTATAGTCAACATGAATACAGTGCTGAGGCTTTTCGTCTGCATCAACAATGCCATCTTCATTTGTGTCAACCCAACCGTATGTGCAGTCACCCTTATAGTAACCGTCTTCTTCTGTCAGACCGTTACCGGCGCCGTCACAATATTCTGTGCAACCGTTACATGCTGCCCATGTGTGACCCATAGCTGCTGATGCACTTGCATCAATAATGGTTGTGTCATAAATTTCATCATAAGCCTCAGCCCATTCTGCAGCGAATGTACGTGCAACTCTTGTGCCGAGAGCTGACTGCTTGTCGAGAGCCTTGTCATAATCTGTGCCCATCTCAGCAATGATGTCGTCAGCAATGTTTACATTTGTGTCACCGTTGAATGCTTCCTGAGCATCAATATTAGCAAACACTTCTGTAACCTGAAGATAAATATCATAAAGCTGGTCACCTAATGTTACAGCATCAGTCAGGTCAGCATCCTCAGTCAGAGCATCAGCCTGAGCATAAAGGGCATCAAGCTGTGACTTATACTCTACAGCATAAGCCTTTGCAAGATGAAGATTAACCTTTTCCTTATACCACTGCTGGATTTCTGCCCAATCCTTCTGATCCTCAACGGGAGTGATGTTGGGAGTTACATATGCATTCCAGATATCTTCAGCGGTACCGACTGCTGTAAAGAGGATAGCACTTTCAAAGTCATAGAGCTTGTTTGAAATCTCTTTAACCTTTGCATTGAGCTCTTCAGCGCTAAGGGCATCAAAATCAATAGCGAACCAAGCTGCAGTGAGTGTGATAAACTCTGCAACTGAATTCTTGATTGTGAGCATTGCTGCCGCTGTCTTAGCTGAATCCATCTGATTGTTAGTGAATTCAATGCTGTCAGCTGTCAGACCGTAGCCGCTGCCTTCAATGCCTGCTGTCTTAAAGCTTGCAGTAGCATTATAGAGCTTCAGGTCAGCCTCAGCAGTGGGAATCTGCTCGTAGTCAGGAGCCCATTCCAAAACATTGAAGCCAAGACCGATGTAAAGTGAAATTACCTTCGGCACACTGTAGAAGCCTTCGTCTTCTGTTTCACCGAATGCAAAATACTTCAGCACCTCGTCATAGTTGTCAATGCTTACAAGAGCACTGGCACGACCTGTCATTGAAGCTTTTACCTGATTGAGTATTTCTTCATAAATTCCGTAGTAGGTGTGCTTTGTTGCAGCTACTACCTTTGCAGCTTCAGTGTATGCTGCTGCTACCCAGTGCCATGAGCTGGTACCTGTGTCCAGTTCAACCTTCCACTGAGATGTGTTTGTCTGCTGCGGAACCTTCTTCTTGGCTTCGTCCAGTTTTTCCTGAATTTCAGCCTTTTCAGCTTCTTCCGTAGCATTTGCAAGCTCGCCCTCAAGCTTCTCAACGTCCGCAATGAGATCAGCTAATGTTGAATAGTTGAGCTCAATACGAGTCATGAGGTTGTCAATTGTGTTACTTGCGCCGAGAACGCCGAAGCACACTGACACGCTGGAGACTATCATCATGATAGCGAGTACGCAACTTAGTACTTTTTTTCCAACTTTCATAAATTTTCCTCCTTAAATGAAAGAATAGAATATATTTTTAAATAGGAATTCCCTATATATTCCCGATATTTACCCCAAAATGGGTGCAAAATACCCATAGAGACACCTATAACTATAAGTAGTATAACATTCAAGAGCAACTTTTGCAAGAATTTTTTCTAATTTTTTTTAATTCTACGCTTTTCACAAATGAAAAGCCACTATTTTGGTGAGTTTTACAGTTAATATACAGTTAAAAAAATTGCCAACTTTTTTCCATTTCAACATTTGGTGTACCCTGCCGAAACCTCCACAAAATCTTGAAAAATGAGGAATTAGGAGTGAGGAATCAGGATTTGTGATCACGATGGACTTTACACTTATTAATAAGACTTACCCGCAAAAAGAGTTAATACTCAGATACCTACTCTGTAGATTATAAAAAACCGGCAAGTCACTACTTTTTTCAGTAGCGACCTGCTGATTTTTTAGCCTTCCCCTTTTGAAGGGGAAGGTGTCACGCAGTGACAGATGAGGTAAAAAGATCAAGAGAGTTGGTATCTCATACCAACTCTCTTTTGCGGGTAATGTCATTAACTTAAGAAAAAGTTTGCTTCAGCTTTTTAAAGAAATAACATCTTATTTATAATATAAAAAGTTTATTCGCTGCGGAAACAACAGACGCAGGCGGGTAGAAGCTTTATAAAAAGTAACAAACTACGGGAATTATCATACTTAATAAAAAGCAGAAACCAAAGCGCTTCGTAGTCTGTTGTTGCAGGCGGACTAAGAGTATATTAAAAATGGAAAAGGCAGTGTCCGCTAAAAAGTGCGCTTTTGCATCTCGGCGCCCCTGAAAGGTTATTCCCCTGTTAGGGGAAATGTCTGCAAAGCAGACAAAAGGGTGCCCGTTTACGGAGTAAAAGCT
>JAFUQS010000045.1 GCA_017472225.1 Clostridia bacterium
AGCAAGGCTTATTCTACCCTTTACTCGGTATTCTTTTCTGCTCACCGTGGATAAGAAAACAAACTTTCTTCTTATCGGTATTTTCAGATTGCTCCGTTCTGCCATACCACGGCTCGGTTGCCGAACAGCTCTGATTAAAACAACGCCCAATAAAATGAGCCGCTTGGTTTCATTTGTTCCGTAAGGTCTGCTATTGTCTAATTTATTTGTCTGCCTTTCCACAGCGTGTAGTCCGACAGTCGCTCCCGCTACAATCTGCCTTCTGAAAGAGAATTCCTCTTTACGCTGCTATTCTTTCTTTTTAATGATTGTTTATTTTTTTACAGACTCCTTATTGTTTTATCTTTTCCTAACTACTGTCTACTGACTACTGACTCCTGCCTACTGACCCCTGACCGCTGTTTCAACAGCTTTTTTGAGATTGTCCATTGCCTTTACAACAGTCTCCCTCGGACAAGCAAGAACAACACGCTGAAACTGCTCTGCAATTTTGCCGAAAATGTCACCTGCATCGAGCCAGAGATTTGCTTTGTTGATTATAAGGTCATTGAGAGCCTCTGCCGAAAGTCCGAGACCTGAGCAATCGAGCCATGCAAAATATGTGCCCTCGGGTTCAACAAGCTTAATCTGCGGAATGTTTTCACTGAGATATTCACGGACATAATTAAGGTTGCCCTGAATGTATTTCCAACAAGCTTCATACCATTCGTCACCACCTGAATATGCCGCTTTACAGGCAACAACACCAAGGTTATTGGGTACGGTATAACCGCTCGCAGCAATTTCATCTTTATATCTCTGACGAAGCTCCTCACCGGGAATCCAGATGTTTGAACACTGCAGACCTGCAATGTTGAAGGTTTTGCTGGGTGCCGTGCAGATGATGGTCCTTTCTGCCATTTCGGGTACGGTTTGTGTAAAAATATGATGGGGATGACCTTCATAAGTGAAGTCACAATGAATTTCGTCAGCCACAACATAAACATTATATTTACGGCAGATGTCTCCTAATTTTTTAAGCTCCTGTTCTGTCCACACTCTGCAAACGGGATTGTGGGGACTGCAAAGAATGAAGAGCTTTACATCGTTTTCTCTGATTTTATTCTCGAAATCCTCAAAATCCACCGTATACTTTCCGTCAGCATAAACAAGGGGGCTTTCGATGATTTTTCTTTCGTTGTTTCTGATTACATTATAGAACGGATAATAAACAGGTGGCTGAATAATAACGCTGTCGCCCTTTTCCGTTAAAGCTCTCACTGCCATTGCAAGGGCATAAACAACACCGGGAGTCTGCACAAGCCACTCTTTTTCCGGTTTCCATGAAAAATGCCTTGTAAACCAACCTGCAACAGCTTCATAATAATCATCCTTAAGGTTACTGTAACCAAAAATACCGTGGTCAACACTGCTCTGAAGTGCTTCAAGCACACATTCGGGAGCTTTGAAATCCATATCCGCAACCCACATCGGCATTACAGATTCGGGAAGACCGTTTTCTGCGGCAAAATCATGCTTAAGGCTGTTTGTATTTTTTCTGTTTATTACTTTATCAAATCTTGTATCCATATTATCCTCCTGCAGTTTTTCCTTTGAAATAAGTTTATCACTTACTTTAAATGATGTCAATAACGCTGTACTTTTTAGAAAAAATGAGTTATAATAAAATTGCAAAAATCAAAACAAAAAGGTGATAAATAATGAAAATTGCAGTAACTTTTGAAAACGGAAATGTCTTTCAGCATTTCGGTCACACAGAAAAATTCAAAATCTATACCGTTGAGGAAGGAAGAATAACAAATCTTCAGATTGTTGACACCAATGGCAGCGGTCACGGAGCTCTTGCTGCTTTTCTGAAAGATGCAGGGGTTGAAGTTCTTATCTGCGGCGGAATCGGAGGCGGAGCACAGAACGCTCTCACCGAAGCGGGTATTAAATTTTTCGGCGGTGTTCAAGGCAGTGCTGACGGAGCCGTTATGGCTTATCTTCAGGGTAAGCTCAGCTTCAATCCCGATGTGCATTGCGACCATCATGACCATGAGCACGGTGAGGGTCACACCTGCGGTGAACACGGCTGTCATTGATAAACACATCGCAAACCTATCATTAAACCAAAAAAGGAGCTGTAAAAAACTCAAGTTTTTTACAGCTCCTTTTAGTCCGGAATTCCGTTCTCCTGAATCTTATTTAACTGTCTGCTGACTTCTTAAAATACATCCGCATTATTTAAGATTAAACTGCTCTCCGCAACCGTAGTTTTCATAAACATAATCAATGTCCTTGTCGCCACGGCCTGAAAGACAGGTCAGAATTGAACCGCTCTTATGCTCTTTTGCATATCTTATGGCATAAGCCAAAGCGTGTGAGCTTTCAATTGCAGGGATAATACCCTCATATCTGCAAAGCAGGAAGAAGGCTTCCATCGCTTCTTCATCGGATACTGTTTCATAGTGTACTCTGCCGGTATCCCTCAGGTATGCGTGTTCGGGGCCAACGCCGGGATAGTCAAGACCGCTTGCAATTGAATAAACAGGAAGCGGCTCGCCGTTTTCATCCTGAAGAAGATAGCTTTCAAAGCCATGAAGTCTGCCCTTTGTGCCGAATTTCATTGTTGCTGCATGGTCGCCCACCTTTTCACCTCTGCCGAGAGGCTCAATACCGAAAATTTCAACGGGGTCTGAAAGGAAGGGAGTGAACATACCAAGGGAGTTTGAGCCGCCGCCGACACAAGCACAAACAGCATCAGGCATAATGCCTGTCATTTCAAGGAACTGCTCCCTTGCTTCAATGCCGATTACTGATTGGAAGTCTCTTACCATTTTCGGAAAAGGATGAGGACCGAGGGCTGAGCCGATGCAATAAATTGCATGGTCATATTCCTTAAGATAAGCTTCAAAAGCTGCGTCAACTGCTTCCTTAAGGGTTTTGAGTCCGTGGGTTACGGGAACAACATTTGCACCGAGCATCTTCATTCTGATAACATTGGGATGCTGCTTTGCAATGTCAACCTCACCCATATAAACATCACATTCAAGGCCAAAGTATGCGGCTGCAGTTGCAATTGCAACACCGTGCTGACCGGCACCTGTTTCAGCAATGAGCTTTTTCTTGCCCATATATTTTGCAAGAAGTCCTTCACCCATGCAGTGATTCAGCTTGTGAGCACCCGTGTGATTAAGGTCTTCTCTTTTAAGATAAATCTGGCAGTTACCGAAAAGCTTTGAAAGTCTTTCACAGTGATAAACGGGAGTGGGTCTGCCCTGAAATTCCTTTCTGATTCTGCGAAGCTCGTTAATAAACTGGGCTGAATGACAAATTGCCTCATAGGCGTCATCAGCCTCCTTGAAGGCGGGCTCGAGCTCAGGCGGAAGAAAGGCGCCGCCAAATTCACCGAAGTATCCGTCCTTTGTGGGAAATTCCTTAAGATAATTGTCAAAATCTCTGTATTTATTCATGGTTATGTCTCCTTTTATAATTTTGTGTTTGTGTTTTCAATCCGACTTATCATTCTGTTGTTTATCAGATTATTTACACCATCGGAATCCTGAATAACACATAAAAACACATCCTTTTAAAAAAATAAAAAAACCTCCGTTCCCTTTTAGGAACAGAAGAACTGCAAGCCACCTGCGGGGATTTATCACGCACCAACATGCGCTCTCATCATAACGGTTAGAGTTTCCGTCGGTGCCTACTTCAAATTTCGGGCCGCCCTCACAAGTCCATTCACATCGGATTCCCCTGTCACATTCCACCAAGCGTGACTCTCTGTAAGCTTCATCAGGATGCTACTACTCTTGTTCATCGGTTTAACTGATTAAACTATGAAATAATCATAAACCATAAAAAATTATTTGTCAATAGTTTTTCCCCATAAAAAAATTATTACATCTTCAATTCAGAGCATTGACCTTAATGCAACCCGACTATATAATATAGGCATATGCTGTTATGCAACTGTTGGTTGCGCTTTTTCAAGCCCTTCTTTATGGTAAAGAAAAGGGGAAAATGATATAATTCAGATGATAAAGAAAGGAGAGAGCTTATGAAGCTACATGAAAAAATTATAAAATACCGCAAAAGGTGTTGTCTTTCACAGGAAGGTCTCGCTGAAAAAATCGGCGTTTCCCGTCAGGCAGTAAGCAAATGGGAAACAGGCGATGCTCTTCCCGAAATTACAAAGCTGAAGGCACTTGCGGAGGTCTTCGGTGTTACCGTTGATTTTCTTCTCAATGAAGACGAGGATACCTACACTCCCCCGCAGCATGAATCTGTACCGCCGAAATACAGCTATCAACCGCCAAAAGCAAACGGTTTTGATAAGTTTGATGCATGGCTTGAAGCCTTGCCTGAAAAAATCATGCCGTTTCTGAAAAAATACGGTTGGACCGGCGGAATCATTCTTATCGTTGTTGGTGTATATAACACAATAGCAAGTATTGTAGGCTGTGCAATAGCTCTTTTCAGCAGTGCAGGCTTCAACACCGTAGGAATGGGCTTTGTGGGTATACCTGTACTGTTAAGCTCCCTGCTTTCGGTTGCCGTGGGAGTTGCAATGATAATAGGCGGCGTGACTATAGTAAAAAAATTCAAGCCTAAAAGCGAATAATTGCCGTTATAGAATTAAAAAAACGTTTTTTAATTCTCCGTGAAAAATGCACAAAACCACCGATTTGATGCCCAAGTGTCCTGAAGGTCACTTGGGCAGTTTTGTCTTATACCGGCACACAAGCAGGTAATTTGTGTGCCAATTTCCTTTTTACTTAAAGATTATTGTCCTTAAGAAACCTGTTCAATTTAATCGTCTTATTTTTACAGACCCTCTCAGTTAATATTGCTGATAAGCTCAGTATAAAATTCAATACACCTTATGTAGTCCTTGACGGGCATTCTTTCATTTGCTGAATGAACAGTTGCAAACAAGTCATCATCAAGACGGAAAGCACCGAAGCGATAAACCTCTTTGCAGATTTTTGCAAAGTGTCTTGCATCCGTACCTGCATTGAGAATGAAGGGTGAAACACCAACATCAGGGAATACATTTTTGATTGTGCTTTTTATTATTTCAAAGGATTTTGTGTTGTGATCGGAAATTGCAGGCGGATCTGAACGGGTAAGAACCTCAACTTCAATTTCATCTCCTACAACACTTTTGATATGCTCAACAACACCGTCAAAGGTATCATGCGGAGCAATTTTAAGATTAAGCTGTGCCGTTGCCGTGTCAGGCACGGTTCCTTTTTCATTTCCGGCTTCAAGCTTTGTAAGATTTATTGCAGAGCTTATCATTGCAGCAGTATCAGCATTTGATGCGAGCACCTTTTTAACAACGGGGCCGAAAACCGAAATATTGTTAAGTACAGCCTTAACGGGGCCGTCGATATAAGGAGCAAAGCTTTTGAGCATAGCCGCAACAGCAGGTGTCAGCTCCGCCTTAACAGGTGTTTTGTCAAGCTTTGCAAGAGCTCTTATGAGCTTTGTGGGTGCAGGCACCTTGTCACCTGGCAGTGCCTTTGCACCATGGGCAGCAGTTTTGCTTCTTGCCGTAAGCTTAACACTTCCCCAACCTTTTTCGGAAACGGCAACCATTGCAAAGGGTGTTTTTATACCCATGGGAAGATTTGACATAATAGCTCCGCCCTCATCAAGAATAAACCACGGGCTGATTTTGTTTTGGGTGAACCATTCCACAATTTTCGGCATGGTATCTCCGCCGATTTCCTCACAGTTACTTGAGGCAAAATATATATCTCTTTCCGGGGTGAAGCCGTCAGCAATAAGCCTTTCCATGGCTTCCAGAGCTGAAGCAAAAAGGCATTTTGTGTCAATTGTACCTCTGCCCCAGATGCATCCGTCATGAATTTCAGCCTCAAAGGCAGGATGAAGCCAATCCTGACCTTCATCAGACACAACATCATGGTGTGCCATCAGCACAACGGGATTGAGATTTTCATCTTTACCCCTCCAGCGAATAAGAATTCCGAATTCGTTTATAAGCCGGGCTTCCACAGTTCCGAACACAGTGGGATATTTTTCCTTGAGCATGGGAAGGAAGGAGGCAAACTCCTCTTTGTCAAAATTGCCGTCCTTAGCCGAAACGGTCTTTTTTCTCACCATTGCCTGAAAGCGTTCAACAGCCAAGCTTTCATTGATTTCTTTCATATTTTATCACGCCTTTCAAGATGTTAAGGGCAGACTGAGTCCGCCCTTTTCTTTTTTATCTGAAAATGTCAGCTTCTGTATTAAAAAATCGCAATCTGATTTTTAACCTGACTATTTTTTATTCCGGCTTTACCAGATAACCTTTGTTTCAATTTCTTCGTTTGCAAGCTTAACAAAATCTGCAACCTTCATTGAGCCCTGGTCACCGTGACCACGCTTTCTGACGGAAACTGTGCCTTCTTCTGCTTCCTTGTCACCGACAACAAGCATATAAGGAATTTTCTCAAGCTGTGCTTCACGAAGCTTATAGCCTAACTTTTCACTTCTTGTGTCAACATCAACCTTGTAAATACCACTGTCTTCAAGTGCCTTCTTAACAGCATAAGCTGCATCCTGATGACGGTCTGCAATAGGCATAATACGAACCTGCTCGGGAGCCATCCAGAGAGGGAATGCACCTGCATACTTTTCAATAAGAAGAGCAAGTGTTCTTTCATAGCAGCCGATTGAAGTTCTGTGGATGATATAGGGATTTTTCTTTGTGCCGTCCTTATCAACATATTCCATACCGAACTTTTCAGCAAGCATCTGGTCAATCTGAATTGTGATAAGAGTATCCTCCTTGCCGTGAACATTCTTAATCTGAATATCAAGCTTAGGACCATAGAAAGCAGCTTCACCGATACCGATTTTGTAATCAATACCGAGATTATCAAGAATTTTATACATAATACCCTGTGCTTCGTCCCATTGCTCGGGGGTACCGATATATTTTTCATTATCCTCGGGATCCCACTGTGAGAAACGGTATGAAACATCTTCATAAAGGCCGAGAGTTTTGAGCATAAATACACACAATTCAAGGCAACGCTTGAATTCGTCCTCAAGCTGATCGGGGGTACACATAAGATGACCTTCGGAAATTGTAAACTGACGCACACGGATAAGGCCATGCATTTCGCCGCTGGCTTCATTTCTGAAAAGAGTTGAGGTTTCGGCAAGGCGCATGGGAAGATCTCTGTAAGAACGGGCTCTGTTGAGATATGCCTGATATTGGAACGGACAGGTCATTGGGCGAAGAGCAAAAACCTCATCGTCCTTTTCTTCATCACCGAGAACAAACATACCGTCTTTATAGTGATCCCAATGTCCTGAAATCTTGTAAAGGTCACTTTTTGCCATAAGGGGAGTTTTTGTTCTCACCCAGCCTCTGCGTCTTTCTTCATCTTCAACAAAACGCTGAAGTGTCTGAATGATATCTGTGCCCTTGGGGAGCATAATGGGAAGTCCTTGACCTACATAGTCTACGGTTGTGAAAATTTCAAGCTCACGGCCGATTTTGTTGTGGTCACGCTTCTTTGCTTCTTCAATCTGCAGAAGATGTGCTTCAAGGTCACTTGCCTTTGTGAAAGCAGTGCCGTAAATTCTCTGAAGCATCTTGTTTTTGCTGTCGCCTCTCCAATATGCACCTGTGCAGGAGGTCAGCTTGAATGCCTTGACACGGCTTGTATCGGGAATGTGAGGACCTGCACAAAGCTCAAGGAATTCACCCTGACGGTAGAAGGAAATCTTTTCGCCCTTGTCAGCGTGTTCTCTGATAAGCTCAACCTTATAGATTTCGCCCTTTTCTTCCATCAGAGCAATCGCTTCATCAGCGTCCATTTCTACCTTTTCAAGGAAAAGACCTTCCTTGACGATTTTCTTCATCTCAGCTTCAATCTTTTCAAGAATTTCCGGAGTGAAGCTGATTTCACTGTCAAAGTCATAATAAAAGCCATTATCCACAGCAGGACCGATTGCAAGCTTTGTTTCCGGATAAAGTCTTTTAACAGCCTGAGCCAAAATATGTGAACAGGTGTGCCAGAAGGTCTTTTTTGCCTCCTCGTCATCAAAAGTGAGAATTTCAACCTCACAGTCAGAATTAAGAGCTGTTCTGATGTCACATACTTCACCATTCACCTTTGCAAGGCAGGCAGCCTTATAAAGACCTGCACCAAGGCTTTTTGCCACATCAAGAACACTTGCGCCCTCTTCGTATTCACGGACTACGCCGCCTTTGAGAGTTACGTTAATCATTTGTATAACATCCTTTCGTTGATATAAAAAGAAAAGCTCCATCCCAACAGCAACAATGCTCTGGGATGAAGCTGAAAAATCAGTTCCACGGTTCCACCCGTATTCCGCAAAAATTCTGCGGCACTCTTCTGACCTTAACGCAGTCCTACGGCACATCTTATTTCGATGCACTCTCAGGAGTGGTAGACCTACCTTTGAATTTGCCTTTGCTTACAGCCGATGACAAAAGCTCTCTGAAAAATCCGCTTTAAAATAAGTCCTCTCCCTCAACGATTTATTGGGATATTCGTTTTTCTTTCATTAGAATTTATTTTAGCACCCTAAAAATCATTTGTCAAGGGGCTTTTCTTCCTTTTCAGGCTGAGAATTCAAGCATACCTTCAACAGCATCTGCAATTATCCTGTGTCCGTAATCGGTTGGATGTATACCGTCAAGAGCAAGCTTTTTCGGCTCTGTCACCTTCTGAGCATCATAAATAACCTGCTGAAGATCAAGAACCAACGCACCGTTTTCTTCTGCAATACCTTTAAGCATTTCACGGTACTCATCAAGCTTTGCATGAAAAGGCAGCTTTTCTTCTACTGAATCCACCATAAAGGGCATAAGATAAAGCACCTGTGTGCCGGGAAGCTCCTCTTTAATCCTGCGATAAATTTCTCGGATATGAGGCTCCGTTCTTCTTGGGTTCGGCGGATACTGCTCAGGCACATAATGCTCCCAGGCATCATTAACACCGATGAGCATAATTATTACATCGGGTTTAAGGCTTATGCAGTCATTTGTCAGTCGGTCATAAATATGATATGTCCTGTTGCTTGCAATACCTTTTATCTGAACATCGATGCTTTTACTGTAGCCCTTCAGCCTTTTTTTCAGCTGCAAAGCATAGATATTTCTGCCCTTGATGTTAAACCTCTGCTTACGGTTAAACCTGACATCGGTTATGCTGTCACCGAGAAACAGTACTCTGCTGTTTTTATTTATCCTTATTTTTTCCATAATCAGCCTTCAAAAATGCCGTCCTGAATTGCCATAATCTGATCAACACGTCTCTGATGTCTTCCGCCCTCAAATTCCGTGTCAAGAAAAACATCAACCATTTCAATTGCAAGGCCCGCACCCACAACTCTGCCGCCAAGGCAAAGTGCATTTGCGTCATTGTGAAGACGGGTGAATTTTGCGCTGAAATAATCGCTGCAGCAGGCGGCTCTGATACCCTTTACCTTGTTTGCTGCCATTGAAATGCCGATACCCGTTCCGCAACAGAGAATTGCCTTTTCACATTCGCCGCTTATAACTGAATTGCAGGTTCTGTATGCAATTGCCGCATAATCAATCGATTCCGGTGAATAAGTACCGAAATCCTTATATTCAATTCCTCTTTCTTCAAGGTGCTTTTTGATTTCTTCCTTGAGTGCATATCCGCCGTGGTCTGCTCCTAATGCTATCATGTCAATGTCTCCTTTTTATTTTTTATTGCTTAAAGCCTGTCTGGCCTTTAATTCTCTTTCAGCCTGAGGAAGCCTCAAATATGTTGGCATAAGCTTTGCTCCGTCAATTGCCTTTTCTTCACTGAAGTTCTTTTCACAAGCAAAAGCTACACTGCTTCCTCTCTGATATATGTTACCCATTCCCGCAAGGCGATATCCGAGCTTACTGTGGCAAAGCTTTGCACCGTCGCCCACAAACACGACATTTTCAAAATCCTTCAGCTTTTCGCCAAGCTCGTCAATCTGAAGTGCCATATCATCGGTGAGCCTTTGAACCTTTTCACCCTCAACTGAGAATATCGCACAGTAAACCTGATTGCATCTTGCATCCATAACACTGACAGCAGTTACATCCTGCCCCGAAAGGTTATAGGCAAGAGCCTCAAGGGTTGAAACGGGAATACATTTCTTTTTTGTGGCATCTGAAAGTCCCTTGATTGCCGCAACACCGATTCTGATACCTGTAAATGAGCCGGGGCCCACACTACAGGCAAAATAATCAATTTCCGAAAGGTCTATTTCTGCATTTCTGAGCGCACTGTCAATCATGGGCATAAGTGTTCTCGAATGAGTAAGACCGGTGTTTATGCTGCATTCACTCAGGATTTTTCCGTCCTGCGTAACTGCAACCGAAGCACATACCGCACTTGTATCTACGGCTAATATTTTCATTATATATTCATTCCTTCAACAGTAATAATTCTTTCGTTTTCGCTGTTACCCTTTTCTATATAAACACGAACCGTGTTTTCAGGCAGAGCGTTTTCAATGTTTTCACTCCATTCAACAGCTAAAACTGCTCCCATATCGCAGTAATCAAAAAAGCCGCTTGAATAAAGATCCTCCCATGTGCTCACCTTGTACATATCAAAATGAACAAGTGGCGGTTTTCCGCCGTAATCATTAACGATTGCAAAGGTGGGACTTGAAACATCATCCGTAATGCCCATACCCCTTGCAAGTCCTCTTGTGAAAGCGGTTTTTCCCATACCGAGTCCGCCGAAGAAAGCTATAACTGTTCCGCCACCGATTTTCTGCACAAGCTCTGCGGCAAAATTTTCTGTTTCTTCTGTGCTTTTTGAATGAAACTTCAGCATGGCTACACTCCTTTTCTGCGCTGAATATAATGCTTTATCCGTACCAGTGCATTATATTGCTCAAGAACATCTATTATTTTATCATAAATAATGAATATGTCAACTTTTGACTTGAAATATTGTCTGTTTTCTAATATAATAAAACGTAAAGTCTGAAGGAAACAGAAAGGATGTGAAGCAAATGCTTTGGAAAAATATCAAAAAAACAGTGAAGCAGACGGATATCCCGCTTCTGATAATAACTCTCGCCCTTTCCGTTTTCGGTGTTATAATGGTTTGCAGTGCAACCTACAGCAGCACCTCCGAATCCCTTCTTTCCCGTGACGCAAGGGTTATGATTCTTGCGCTCTGCCTTGGTGTTGCGGCAGCTTTGGTAATATCACTCATTGACTATGACATAATTCTGAAGCTGTGGCCCTTGGTGGCAGGCGGATGCTTTCTGATTATGGTTTCACTTTTCTTCTTCGGTGTATCGCCCGACGGACGAAGCGATGCAATTTCATGGCTCAAAATCGGTTCCCTTTATTTTCAGCCGTCAGAAATTGTTAAAATCGGCTTTATTATCACCTTCGCTTACCATCTCAGTAAGGTGAAAAACAACATTTCCGATTTTAAAAATGTGCTTTTTCTCGGTATTCATGCGCTTATTCCGATTTTTCTTGTCATCAGAACAGGAGACATGGGCTCCGCCCTCATTTTCATTCTTATGTTTGTCGGCATGATGTTTGCCGCAGGACTTAATTGGCTTTATTTCCCTGCGGGGCTTTTGGTGGTTGCCGCAGCTTCACCGGTTATCTGGCTGAAGGTATTTGACGATATTCAACGAAACCGAATTCTTGCCCTTTTCAATCCCGAGGAATATTCTACGGAAATTTATCAGCAGACTCAGGCTCTCAAAGCCATGCAGAACGGCGGATTTTCAGGAATGGGACTTTTTGAGGGTAAGCTCAGCCACAGCGACCTGCTTCCCGAAAAGGAAAACGACATGATTTTTTCTGTTGTTTGTGAGGAAACAGGCTTCATTGGTGCAATTATACTCATCGCTTTATTCATTGTCCTTGCACTTCGTATTATTCATGTGGGTAAGCGAAGCCGCAATTTTGCCGCCGAAATGATGTGCTATGGTGTTGCGTTCATGATTATCACACAGGCAATCATAAACATCGGCATGTGTACAAGGCTTCTTCCCGTTATCGGTATCACACTGCCTTTTATAAGTGCCGGTGGCTCCTCAACCGTTTGTCTTTATCTTGCAATGGGCCTTGTTCTCAGTGTTTACCGTTCATCAAGCGGACTCGGCTATGAAGACGACTACCGTTATGCGAGAATAGCAAGAGAATATTAGTTCAATCAGAAATCATTACACAAAAAACCGATTATGAATTCATGTGAAAATCATAATCGGTTTTTATTCTTTTTCAAACTTAATAATATCGCTCACTCCACAGTCTAATGCATAACACAAAGCATCCAATGTTTTTGTGTTTATTGCCTCACCTTTTTTCATACGATAAAGAGTATTTGCAGAAAAGCCCTGCTTAAAAATTAAGTTATATTCGGTTATTCCTTTTTTAAGAAGTGTATCATAAAACGGTTTATAGCTTATCATTTCCATCACCAATAGAATATTAGCATACTCAAAGTCTTGACAATACTCAAAATATTGAGTATAATTAAATATATTCAATATTTTGAGTATATTTAATATGTAAAGGATGATGAAAATGGACGGTCTTTTAATGTTTTTATGTTTTGGCGGAGCAATCGGTTTTGTGGTCGGTATTATAATGCTGATAGTTAAAGCAATTAAAGGCGGCAGCAAAAAATCCGCTTTGATTGTTATTCTTATCAGTCTGGCTCTTTTTGTTATCAGCCCCATAATCGCACCCGAAACTGCTGAACAATCAGGCTCTTCACAAGCAGAATACAATGATGAGCTTGAAAGCTATTACAATCAGATTGTGGCTTATGCAACTCAAGGCTATTCAAAGGAAGGCGATGAACTTTATAAGCAACACAGTGCTGAGCTGCAGAATTACAAAGATGCCATAAACTATGCAAACTATTGCGTAGGGCTGACCGCATACAATGCCGGTGCTTTAAATTACGCTTATTCTGCTTTTCAGCTTGCCGGGAATGTGCTTAACACACAAACATATATCTCCGATATTCAGGCTCAACAGCAAATTACTAACGGCATATTCAAATGCGACAACGGTCAGGGAACCTATTTACACATAGCAATTAAAGACGGAGAAGTTGACACCGGTTCAATCGGATATTACGATGCAGACCAGACATATGTTCCGACATATTACACATATGAGCTTCTTCGTTTTGTTGCCGATGATGGCAGAATTTTTTATGGAATAGGACGCTATAATACACAGCTTGCTATATGTGAAGTAAACTACTATATACACACATATGACAATATGCAGAGTTTTACATGTAATGCCCGCCCCTATAATTCCTATGATAATCCTAATCCTGTCACTATCTATGAAGGTCAATATACAAGAATTTCATAACAATTATCAAGGGCTGTAAAAAAAGACAAATTCCCCGTGAACGCCAGAAAAATAAAATAGTTAAAAACATAAAAACCATTGTATAAGCTGAAAAATTGAAATGCACCCCAAATGTTAGACATTGTGATATAATGTTTAACATAAGGGGTGATTTTTTATGCCTAAAGGAATACCAAACAAAAGATATACCGGAGAATTCAAGCAACAAGTGGTAGAAACAATGCAAAAAGAAAAAA
>JAFUQS010000046.1 GCA_017472225.1 Clostridia bacterium
ATTGAATACATTACTAAATCATAATGACATTTGAAATTATGTATATGATTATAATTCCTGCCACAATTAAGTGACAGGAATTATTTCTTTAGTTTGAATTATAAAACATTAGAGCATCCACTCTTACGCCATTCTGAACAACCTCAAAATGAAGATGATTACCCGTAGAGTACCCTGTTGAGCCGACCTTTGCTATTATCTGTCCTTGCTTTACTGTCTGACCAGCCGAAACAAGAAGCGCCGAACAATGACCGTAAATTGTGGAATAGGTGTCATCGTGCTTTAACTTTACATAGAAGCCGTAGCCGTCTGCATCATAGCTTGCTACAACTACCGTACCGTCAGCTGCCGCAAGAATAGGCGTACCTCCGGGAGCAGCAATATCAGTACCACCGTGAGTTTTTACAACACCTGAAATGGGGTCAACTCTTGTACCGAAATATGATGTTATGGTAAAGGTTTCAGGCAAGGGCCATGTAAAGTAGCCTTTGCTTACAAAGGAACTACCCGACATAATGATTTCACCGCTTCCGCCTATAAGTTCATTCCAAAGGTCAGTATAATCATCGCTCATAAGCTCGTTTAACCGCTTTTTCTGCTCGTCATTAAAGTTATAAAGCTCAATTATCTGCTCTGCCGACAAGCGGATAATGTTAACCGTCAGTACCTTTTTAGTGACATATTCGGTGGTCTTTACAGAGTTGCCGTCTTCATCGGTGGTAACTACGGTTTGTGCAACTACTTTAGGTGTAACTACACCCGTCAGCTTATTCATATCACTCATTATGTCACGGAGTAAATCTAACTTTTCTTCATTTATTGTTACAACCTCAAAGGCATTGTCCTCTGAGGTTGTTGTTTTTACCGCATAAACAGCGAGAACATCTTTCCATTCAATGTTGGAGTCTCCCTGTACTTCAACGGTATCGTAGGAAAACCCTTCCTTGAAGGCTGTCAGATTTGCATAATGCTCTGATGTGAGAGTAGAAATAGCCTGTGTCATAGTCATATCACTTCCCGTTGTTTTATCATTGGAAAGGAATATGCCAAAGCAAGTTCCGCCTATTGCCGCAAGTAAGCAAAGAACAACGATTACAACTACTGCCGTTGTACCGCCTGCAGCAATCAAGGCACCAAGCTCTTTAACAGCCGCTATGGTTGCTTTTACGGCTTTAACGGTTGCTTCTGCCACTTTCTTTGCAGTTTTCGCAGTCGCTTTAGCAGCAACCCTTGCCGAGTGTTCAGCCTTTTTAGCCGCCTTTGCGGTCACTTCTGCCGTTTTCTTTGCGGCTTCTGTGCCTTTCTGTGCTGTTTTAATCTGCCTTGATGTGTTTTCGAAACTTCTCGCACTCTGCTTTATTCCCACATCAGCAGATTTGATAGTTTTGTCACCTGAACGGACATTTCGTATCTCACGCTTTGCTTTCTGCTTCGGTGCTGACTGATTACGGGTACGTGGATTAGACCTTTCCTTCGGCTTATCCTCATTAATATTTTTTGCTTTAGGCTTTGTCTGTTGCTTTTTGTCGGCAACGGACTTTTTTGTTTCGGTTTTAGGCGCCTCGGTAGTTTGCTTTTCTTTACTGACAGAAGATTTCTGCTCCAGCCTTTGAGGTTCCTTTTTTGTCGCTTCAATCTGTGGCTGTTCGGGAATATCCTCTGCAGAAAAATTATCACCATCAGCAGATGCTTCCTTTTTTGCTCTGCGGCTGTTCCTCACTTTACGGGCAACCTTTTTGGTAACTGTTGCAGTGCCGCTTACAAGATTTTCAGCCGCATTTTTACCCGTTTCAGTAACCTTATCCGTAGCATACTGTTCAGGCGAAGGGTTATCATCCTTTGAAACATCCTGCTTTTCAGCTTCTTCCTCGGTTTTAGTCTTTGCCTTTGATACAGCAGATTTTGTCAAGGATGTTTTTCTGCTCTGTGCATTTGGCGTTTGTGTAGCTGCTTCTTTGACCTTTTCAACAACCTCACGGGTTTTAATCTTTTTTTCAGCCATAAAAAGCCTCCTTAAAAAAAATACCCGTCGGGATTAACCGACGGGTTAGTGAGATTTTGTTGTCAGATTGTTTCAAAGGGAAGTTTGCTTACGGGTGCAAGAAGAACCTTGCCTGTACCACGGTAAACATTTACAAGACCTTCTCCTGAAGCAGCGGAGCCGATAAGTGTCTTGCCTGAACGCTCAACAAGAAATTCAAGTGAACTGCTCCAAGCAATAGCCATATTACCGTCAACCTTGAGAACATCGTTTTTAAGCTCAATTTCGATAAGCTCATTCTGCGGACATCTTGATTCGATACAGCAGATACCGTTGCCGTTAAGACTGAGGTTGAAAAGACCTTCTCCGCCAAGAGCCGCCGAGGAAATATTGGAACGCATTACCGCCTTCTGCTTGAGTGCTGAATCGCAAGCAAGGAAAAGACCGTCATCAAGAACAACAGAGCCGTTCCAATCTGCGGTATCAAGGAGAATAATGTGCTTATAGGTCGGTTCAAGGACAAGTGTACCGTCACCTGTATATTCGGGCTTGATTGCACTTTCTCCCGTCACCTTGCCACGCATAGCCTTACCGAAGAAATCACCGACACCCTTGATGCCCGTTGTGGCATTGACATTACCTGCTGACCACTGCATAGCACCTGACTGACAAGTAATGCCGCTTGCTTTTGAAAGGTCACATACTACCTGTCTTTTACGGACATTCATCTCGTTACAGTAGTAAGCGGCCATTGCAGTTGACGGTGTAACACTCAAATCCCTCTTGTATTCAATAACAGTAAAGGGACCTTTTTCAACAAGAATATTAACATCGTCGTTATTTGTGAAATTTTTGATTTCGTACATAATATAAATACCTCATTTCTTTAAAATATTTCTTTAGATTTAGTATAGCACAAACTTTATGTGCTTACAACTATTCGCCCATTTTAGTTGTCATCAACTTATAGAGCTGTGTGTTTTTGGGGAATTTACGCTCAAAGGGTACAAGGTCAGAGCCTACCTTAACAAGACCGTGACCTGCATCTACATTTGTGATATGCTTCATCTGGTCATCGCTAATCTGTAAAAGATTAGCAAGGTCATCTCTGTCCGTACTGCCTTGATTGAGCATAATAATGAACTCTGAGTTAGCGAGCATAGTTCTTGCAGTATGACTCTGCATCATATCATCCACATTCTGTGTGATACCCGTACAGAATGCACCGTATTTTCTTACTCGCTTCCAAAGAGTGAAAAGGAAATCAGCCGTGTACTGATGACGGAACAGAAGATAGATTTCATCTATGAAGATGTATGTTTCTCTACCCTCTGCTCTGTTCTTTGTAATACGGTTGAGAATACTGTCAAGAACAACCAACATGCCGATAGGCATAAGATGTGTGCCGAGGTCGTGAATGTCATAGCAAAGGAGTCTGTTTTCACCATTAACATTTGTCTGCTTTGCAAAGGTATTATGTGAGCCTGTTGTGAAAAGCTCCATATTAAGTGCAAGCTCCTGAGCTTCATCTTCGGGCTGTTCTTTAAGGTTTGCAACCAAGTCAAGAAGTGTTGGCGGCTTGCCCTTGTACTTTCTCTTGATATAGTTGCGATAAACATTTGTAAGGCAACGGTCTATAATTGACTTCTGCTTACCGTCAATCTTGTCTGTACCGATAATTTGTTCAAACAGCGACATAATAAACTCTGATTTAAGAGCTATGGGATTGTCACCGTCTGCATAGTCTTGGTTAATATCAAGACAGTTAATGTGATTTTTGCTCGTTGCCGAAAGCTGAACGACCTGACCGCCCAATGCTTCTACCAAAGCTTTGTATTCTCTTTCCGGGTCGATGATGATAATGTCTGCATCGGTAGTAAGGTGAAGTGTTGATACTTCTTCCTTACCCGTAAAGGATTTACCGCTACCCGAAACACCGAGGATAATACAGTTACCGTTAAGAAGCTCCTTACGGTTTACAACGATAAGGTTTTTGGAAATCACATTGACACCCTGACAGACACCACCCTTATGCTGAATTTCCTGCACCTTAAAGGGCATAAAAACAGCAAGGCTTTCCGTTGTAAGAGTACGCCTTGCGAGGATCTTATTCGTGCCTATGGGAAGCGTTGCGTTAAAGCCTTCCAACTGCTGAAATCTTAAAGTGCCAATCTGACAGGTATTACCGCCTGCGGCTACAATAGTTTCAGTATCGGTGTTAAGCTGTTCGAGAGTGTCTGCCGTGTGCATAATGGTCATTACAACCTTAAACATCTTTTGGTCACGTGTCATAATATCATCCAAGAACTCACGGATTTCCTTTCTCTGCTGCTCCATATCGTAAGGTATGATTGCAGAGAAGTTATTGTTGGCATTCTGCTTTCTCTGATAGTTTGCGATATTTGTTTCAATACCGAGTGCCTGCTTTTCAACGAACTTCTGTGCTTCCTGAGTTGACACAGGTACAATGTCAAAGTTGAATATCATATTCTTACAGGAATCTGTAATTACACGGATGATTTCATCCTTGACATAAGAGGCATAACCTCTGACAAAAAGCACACGGGCAAATTTATCTCCGACCTTGAAATAATCCCCCTTAAACTCAAAGCTGTCGGGAGATATATAGTCCTTGAAGCTTTCACCCTTTCGCATTGTGTCACGAAGGTCAAACTGATAATCTGTATCGTCATCAGGTCGGCAGAAATCGTGAATGATACGAAGTCTTTCTGTCAGCTCAAGCTCTCTGCACTTTGAGCCTATTCGTGAAAAATGGGCAATCAAATCAGTACCGGCACGGTTAAAGTGAGCTCTTGCTTCTTCAACCGTTTTCTTCTGAACTGTCAGGGTAATATATTTATCCTGTACAATGGCACTGGTACTGTTAGCAAGACCTGTGAGCATTTCGTTGATTTCACGGCGGAACACATCCTTACCGTCATTCTGTTTTTCAGTAAGCAGAAGATTATTAAGCTCTTCACTCTTTATTCTTCTGTTGATGATTGTAAGCTGACTTGAAACGCCGTTTTCAAGAGAATTAAGAATATCACTGTACTTAAAAAAGTCTGTTTCCTTATCCTCTTTACTTGCTACGGCATAGTTAATATCGGTAAACTTAAAGACCTTTGAATATCTGTCTTTACCGACAAGGAAAATGCCGTCGGGATAAACTGCTCTTATGTCTATTGCATCCTGCACAGACTTTGGAACAGCCATACCGTCACCGAAATTATCGCTTATTCCTACGAGGCTTTTCAGCTTTCCGAGTAAGTCGAACATCCTTATCACTCCTTTCTATTTCGTCATAAAGGTTTATTGATTTGAATTTAAGTTCATTCGGCATAAGGATTTCAGAGCGAAGGTAAGCAAAGAAAGCCTTTTCTGCGGTCATACCGTGCCAACTGAAAAAGCCTATTGCCGCAAAGGGTGCCGCACCCAAGATGCACACCCAGCTCAAGGTTTCTATACCGAATAAAGGTTTGAGTAAAAAGTACAAGCCTACGGCAACACCGCAGGCAAGAATGGAAAAGATAAATTGACGAAGTGACAGACCGAAGTAGACACTTTCGGTATAGTCACCGATTTCACGGTTTATCTTTACTTCCAAATAGCATCAGCTCCTTTGTCATTAAAGTCCCATCATTTCCTTAACAACACGGTCAGCCATTTTGACTGTGCCGACAAGGACAATCATGTTAAAGATAAGCTCGCCTACATAACTCCACACCTGATTAACAGCCGCCGCAGCTTCATCAACTACGGGCGGAGAATCTGCAAACAGAGAGAAGATAATACAGCCGAGTACGATAATTGCACCTTCCAGACAGACGGCGGTATATGACTTGATAAAGCTCTTACCAACCGATGAGGAAGGCTCACCTGCAAATGATGAAAGAGGAACGGGTGTAATAGCTGTGTACAGATAAATTTTAAAAAATCTGCCGTACACAGTCATTATCATAACGAAGGACAGTACCGTAATGAAAAGACTGCCGATAAGAGTTACCGCCCACAAGGGCACACTTTCCCAAAATCCGCAATCTTCAATGGCTGTTACAATGCTGTCGGGCAAGACTGTCTGACTTACTGCACTCAGTCCCGATGCCGCCATTATTTTTGATACAATACCCTGTACTATATCAATGAGAGCCATCATCAGCTCAAGTCCGTAGTCAATGGATGCTTTGGCAAGAATAAAACGGATGAACATTTTGACCGCTATTTCAGGTCTTTTCATTTCCGCAAAGCTGCCGCAGGTTTTCATAACACCGACAACAAAAAAGAGCACTAAAAGCGAATATCCTATCGCCTGTAATGCTCCGTGTATATCCGTTATGACATTCCATATTTCACCACCCTTGAACTGTTCCGGGGACTGTGTTATTAAAAGCCATATTTCGCTTAATTTATCGTTCCAAGTTTCAAGTGCTTTTTGCAGGTTTTGGACAACCCAATTACTTGATTCCATTGGATTCCTCCCTTCTTGAAAGGATAAAGGAGTATGCAAAAAGTAATTGCATACTCCCTTTTGTTATAAAGTTATTTGCTTAATTGTTTTTTCAGACTGTTTAGCATAATTGACTGTGTTTGCTGTTCCACCTTTACTGCCGTTCCAAACAGCTACAACAATATCTGATTTATCAACCATATATTTGTTTCGCTTCATCATACAATCAGCAGTGTAGTGTGTTTGCAACAATGTTTCCTTATCAGAAGCAATAATGGTATTGAAATATCTATCTCGGTACTTTTCAGTCCACTTTGCTGCTTGTGTTTCGCACGGTATTGCACATTCCAATGTAATTTGCGGATATGTCTTTTTTAGTTCAAGAACTATCTCAGCACAAATCATATCAACGCCTAAAGCCATTCCTGATATAAAGTGAATTGCATTTTCTTTCTCAATTAATTCTGTAATAGTGTTTTTAATTTGCATTTTTAAATTTTTACACATCTCACACTCCTCATTCCAAAGAAATTTAAGAGTTTGAGGTCTGTGACCCGTAAAACATACTGTTTTTTCGACTGAGTTTGACATTTGTTTATCCTCCATATATTACTTACAATCAACTTGTTTGACTGTAAGTTAGAGTTTACACTATATAAAACAAATAATTTGTCGAAAAAAGAATTCTTAATAAAAAAAGTCTGCAACATATTAGTTACAGACTTTTCATTAGTTTCTATTTGCAGTTTTTATCAGCGTTTCAAGAATAGCATAAATTCTTTCTTGCTCTTCAACCGGAAGTTTAGATATTTCCTCAAAGAGTTGTGGACCCTTTGCTTGATGACTATTTTTTATAACATCTTGGAATATATCATCAGCACTGCAACCGATACAGTTAATAATATTTACAAGTATGTTAAGGTTTACAGAACTTCTTCCGCTTTCAATCGAATAAATGTAATTTGTAGAAACATTAGCCGCTTCAGCAACTTGTTCCTGAGTTAAATGATTAAATTTTCGATATTCTTTAAGACGAGAGCCAATATGTTTTAGTACCATTCTTTCATCTCCTTACTAACACTGTCAGTAAAATATTTTGACTAACAATGATAGTATAATGCAAATTTTAGCCTTTAAACACCAACCTACAGAATAATGATTTGCTTGATAGTCAGTGTTATCCGGTAATAAGGTCAAGAATTTCCTTTGCAAAGGTGATAATAATACCACCCGCAACGGTAAGAAAGCCGTTTGCTCTCTGTGAGGGGTCGTGCGACTTGAGTGAGAGACCGACCTGAACAACACCGAAGCCGAGAATAATCATACCGACAGCACGGATAAGCCCGAAGATGAAGGTTGAAAGGTTATTAACAACGGCTACGGGATCATCAGCCGCAAAGGCTGTAAGACCGAGAGAGCAGAACATTGTGATGCAAAGGATAATGCCTACATAGGCCTTATATCCCTTTCTCACATTACCCTGTAAGGGTGACTTGGATGATTTTACGATTGAATTACTTTTTTTCATTAGATTTTTCCTCCTTATAAATTTCTCTTAAAATTTCTTCAACTTCAATATTTGATAAAATAACGAAATCCTCTTCTTCCGTTACTTCCTCTTTTGCTTCAGCATCATTTTTAAGGCTGAAGCGTAAACCGCCTGAAACATAGTCATTGAACCCGTGAACATAAGGCTCTGCATCTCCGTTGGCGGTAAATTCAACATTAGGATGTTTTAAAATATTGTATTTTAAATCCATAATTGGTCTTTCTCCTCGGATAAAGAGCAGTGCATATTTGTTGTCGAGCATTCTGACCTCATCGGGTGTCAGAAGCTCTCGTCCTGCCATCTGGTAATTTGTTGAATAACTACCGTTTTTGCCTTTAGACTGACCGTAGGTATTAGTATCAATAGTTTCTTTACCAAGGAGCTTTGATACATATTCGTGGGTACTCTGTTCATTACCGCCTAGGTAGAGGAACTCATCACAGTTACCCACTATGCTTTCCCACTGTTTCTCAAAAAGTGCTTTGAGCTGTGCCATATTCTGTATGATAATTGATACAGAAATCTCACGGGAACGCATTGTTGACAAAAGTTTGTCAAAATCATCAGGTAACGCCACATTGGCAAACTCATCCATTACAAAGTGAACATGAACGGGAAGTCTGCCACCGTGAACGAAATCAGCCTGATAATATAACTGCTGAAAAAGTTGAGTGTATAACATACCTACAATAAAATTAAAGCTCATATCATTATCGGAAATAAGACAGAAAACTGCTGTTTTCTCTTCACCGATTTTGTCAAGCTCCATTTCATCGTTCTGTGTTATTGAAGCAAGTGAGTTAAGGTCAAACTTCTCAAGCCTTGCAAGTAAAGTAATCTGAATTGATTTAAGCGTTTTGCCTGCACCCTTTCTGTAAGAACGGTAATATCTTGCGGCAATGTGTCCCGGCTTTTGTGTTTCAAGGTCATCAAACAATCTGTCCAAAGGACTTCTGAATGCTTCGTCATCCTCACTGACATCGCCCTGACGTATCATATCAAGCACCGTCGAGAAGTTTTGATCTTCGGGAGGTGCCTCATAGTGCAGAATAGATATTAAAGCTTTGAGAAGCAGACTTGCCGCTTGGTCCCAGAACGGGTCTTGTGCCTGTGAGCCTTTAGGTGTAGTGTTTTTGAAAATATTTGTCACAAGACGCTGAATATCGTTATCATCCCTGATATACACAAAGGGGTTATAGCAGTCGCTTTTCTCCATATTGATAAGGTCAAGTATTTTTATCTTGTATCCTTTTTCTTCTAAAAGATAACCTGTATCACGGAGTATTTCACCTTTTGGGTCAAGAATGATAAAGGAGGTGTTGGCATTCACAATGTTAACCTTTGCAAAATGGAAGGTCTTACCGGAGCCTGAGCCACCTACACATAATATGTTTAAGTTTCTTCTGTGCTTTCTGCCGTCAAGACCGATAGCTGTGTTCTGTGTGAGAATCTTATTCGCACATATATCCTTCTTTTCCATATACTTCTTCGATATTACTTCGGGTTTGCCCCATTTAGCGGAGCCGTGCTCCTCTCTGTGACGGTAGTTTCTTTCACTCGAAATGTAAATACCGATACCCAAAACATATATCACAATGAAAATGAGGACAGTTTTCAGACTGTCCTCACAGAAAGATATTTTAAAAGGATTTTCAAATGCAACACTTAAGTTTTCAATTATTCCTACAAGACCTTCACCCATATACGGTGCCGTTAAAAGAGCAAACCATACAACGGGTATTAAACCGCAGGCATAAAGTATAAGGTTGTTTTTAGATAACCTATCTTGCTTCATATCCACTTCTCCTCTTATCTTTTTCAAGAGGTGCATCAATTATTTTCAGCAGTAATTCATCGACATCTTCTGTCGGTTTTTCTTCTTCAAGAAGCATATTGCGAAATTCGTTAAAGCCGTTAATCAAAAGGTTGTGTTCAAAGTCGTCCAGAGCTATTACACGCTTTCGTGACCTCATACAAACACTCCCTTATCTCGCATCTCTGTTTTTCGCTCTTGCCTCTATTGTTTTTTCCATCGATGTAATAATTGAGTTGGCTTCGCTGCGGATTTTTGAAAGCTCTTTTCTGATTTCCTTGGCACTTCTGTCCTCAAAAAGCTTCTCGTTGTTTTCAAAGGCTTCAGGCTCAAAGCCCATTCTTCTGCAAGCGATATAGGAAACAGCTCTTGCCGTAAATTCATTTGCTTCACGGTTGTATTCGCCCTTGTCCATACTTGCGTGAGCGATTTCCTTTGAAAGTGCTCTGAAAATTTCTTCAGCGGTCATACCCTGCATAATACGGATTTCATTTTTCTCTGAATCATAGATTGCAGGGATGCCTTCGGGCAAATCACTTCTTATCTCGACGGGAACGGGTGAAGTCTTAACAAGAATCTTAATGAGAATGTTTTCGTTGGGGAGCCTTCTGTTTCTGCGAGTATCTTCGGAATTTGTCTGTGTAATATCAAAGACCTTCTTAGCATTGTAGCTGACTCCCGTTGTGCCGTCCTCTCTTGTAAACTCTTTGCCTGGCTCAAGTATTGTAATTGCCTTTTCGCCCTTGTTGATATATACGCCCTGCTCCTGCCAATACTTTGAGTCGCCGAGCTTTGCAGCTTCGGGCATCTGATGTGCAACCAAGATTGCGTTACTTACAGAGTATCTGTCAAAGCGGCTCTGAACATCAAGATAGGTTTTAAACTTATCTGTGTCCGTTAAACTCTTTGTGCCTTCTTCAAGCAGTTCATAAGCCTTTGCTCTGCTTTCCTGCCTCTGCTTTTTCCAATCGTCTTTGTTAAAAGTTTCGTTTGAATTTTCGTTAACCTCTGACATGTTCTTTATTTCCTTTCTTCTTTTTTTGATTTGGATGTGTAGGTGCTTTGCTTTGTGTGTTTTTCTTCGGTGCGGACTTTTCGTTTGCTTTTTCTCTTTCAATTTCCTCTCGGTAAAGTTTAAGCTTTCCTTTGATGGAAGGTCGCAAAGCCGCATCACTTTCGTCCCTTGAGTAATCCTGAGCTCCTCTGCTCACGGAAGTAGGCTCGGACAGACGGGATTTTTCCGTCCTCGCCTGAGAAGGGTTCGTAGAATAACTCTTCTCTTGTTGCTGTTGCTTTTTGCTGAAAAGCCGTTCAATAAATTCATTAGTCGGCATCTGACCGGGTGTACTTCTGTTGGGTACATCCTGTCTGCCTTCCATAGATTTCTTGACCGCTTTTCGTATTGTCATCTGATTTGGTGTACCGAGCTGGAAGCGTTCAAAAATTCGGTTGACCTTTTCGGTATCTTCTTCTCTTACCATAATGTCACACTTACCGTCTTTGGCTTTGTTATCTTTGAGCACATGGTACATAACACCGTAACGCTTTGCTTCCTCGCAAAACTTTCTGAGGTGTTCGTCTTTGATTTCAAAAACCTTAATCGGCTTGTTTGTTTTAAGCATCTTTGTGAGAGAAGCTTTACCTACTGAAGTATTTGAATTATCTTTCATTGCGATAATAAGCAAGTTGGCAAGTCGCTCAACATTGTCACCCGTAATCTTTGCAGCCACCTGAACTCCTTCCAAAGTCATTCGCACAATTTGTTCGGCAGCATCACCTGATGCGTTCATAATTCATCAACTCCTTCCTGCTGTTGGATTCTTTAGCCTGCTCTATTCGCTCGTCAATGACAGGCTTTTGTTTTTCAATTCTGTCGCAAATAACAATATCTCTCCGAAGTTTTTTTATCATCACGGAGAGATTGGAGATGTGTTCTCTGATTTCGTTTTCTTCTTTTTCATCACCGCTTCTTATTGCGACCTTAAGTTTGTTACGAAGAATATCTCTTGCCTTTGTAAGCTCCGCCAATTCATCCTTACGAGAAGAACTGAACTGTTCTAACTGCTCGTAGCTTTCAATATCGTTGTCACACAAAAGATTTTGCTGTTCAATCAGACGGTCAAGCTTTCTGACCTCCTGAAAAAATCGCTTTTGTAATTCTCTGTTTCTTTCAGGTCTTTCCTTTACAATTTTTACAACCGTAACGAAACGAACATAGACCTGCTGATAATTTTCATTGTCCAAATCCTCAAAGTAATCCTCGACAGTGTTATCCTGTTCGGGAAGTTCAACTTTTTTTCTTCGTATGTTTTCTTCGATACGCTCGGCAAGTCTGTCGGGCTCGTACTCTTGTCCGAGATTTCTCAATCGTCTTGCTTTCGGAAACAACGGATGCGACAGCGTAACATACTTGTGACTGAAATCGAAAGTATATCCTCGCTTCTTCATCTCTCTGAAAAAATCATTTTCATTTTCTGAGAGAAGAATACACTCATCAATATCTTTTCTGAAGATTACATTCTTTGTAACCTTGCCTGCCTTTTCCTCCATATACTCATAACGGCTTATGTGTTTTGAAGGTCCGGGATTTTCAATCACCGACAGACCGTACTCACGGCAAAGATTGTCAGACAGTTCTCTCATCCTTGCATAGTTCTTTAAGTTATCATAATATTTTTTACCGTCAACAAATGAAACAGAATTAAGAACGAAATGATTATGACAGCAACCGGTATCGAGGTGGGTGCCTATAACAACTTCAAATCTGTCGCCCCACATTCGTTTTGCAAACTCAACTCCGATTTTATGTGCAACCTCCGGTGTAACTTCACCGGGAGCAAAAGATTGATAAGCGTGAAAAGCTAAGATGCCATTTGTCTTCTTATGTTCTTCTTTGGTATCTTGCATCTGTTCATAAGCAGAAGCTGGATAACAGTTAATTGCATCAACAAAAAGTTTCTGCTCTGTCTTTGACGGATTCACTGCATAGTCGAGAACATTCTTCAAATCTTCTTTGTCCTTAAGAGAAGTTTTTTCAATGTTTGCGGCGTAGTCAATAACATGGTCAAGCCTATATTTAACCTTCCAGATTTTAACCGTTGCCATATCAATACTTTCTTATTTTAAATCCGTCACGGATTTCTTTTTCAACTTCTCTTAACTTTTTCAGTTCAACTTTTAAATCAGGAACATTTAATATTCCGTTTGCTCTTACAAAAAACAAAATCTGATTGATGTTATTGCCGACTGCTCTCACTTCCCGAATGAGTTTGTTATATTCAACAGGAGGTGCAGGCGGCGGAACATAACCTTCAAGTAAAAGACGGATGAGTCTTCCTTTCTTCAGATTTGTTTTTTCACAAAGGTTACAAAGGTTTTCATATTCTTTTTCATTGAAATAAATTAAAAGCGATATAGGTCTACTTCGCACGGTATCAACCCCTTTCTTTTAAAGATTGCAACGGCAACTGCTCCTGCAATGTTTAAAGTTATACCGAGCAGAAAAAGACATACGTATGCTGCTGTGCTCATCGGTATCGCCTCCTTTCATCGGGGTTTTAGGGGGATGCCCCCTAACAAGCGAATTTGAATATTCAAATTCAGTGCTTGTTAATACTAATGCCATCAATTTTGCTGTTCTAATAGAGCTCGTCTATGAGGCATTCCTCGTAATCGTCCATAGGACAATTTTCACAATCCGCATCACACGTAATCGTGTTGTGTTCACCTTCGGTGAAGGCTTTGATGAGCGTAGCTTCGTCGCCGGCACACTTTGTAAGCAGGTCAGTGTTTTCGACAATGTCCTTGACTTTTCTTTCTGCTTCCTTATCGGAGCGAGCCATAACCTTCATATCAATACTGCTGACCTGCATTACAACAACCTTGTACTCTTTCATTTTCATCACCTCCTTATCTGCTCAGATCTTTTTCGGGATTGAAACGGATAGCGTTGATTTCATCACCAATGGAATAAAATCTTTCGGGTAGCTTAAATTCTTTCAAGGTCTTTGAAATTTCTTCTTCGTTAAGACTTGATACGTTATCATTCGCTGTGCCGCAAACGAAACAGGTGCCGGCAATAATGTCAAGCACTCGTCCGTTCTCATCACGCATAGCTCGGCAATAATCCAAGCCGTCGTTCTTGCCGTCACGGTTATGAACAACAACTCTGCTGTCAAGCTGATACATATCAATTCCTCCGCCGACAATTTCTTTAAAAGATTCGTAAGAAGAATCAATCTCTGCTACCTTTGCAATCTTTCCCGGCTGCAAAAGAACAACTTTTATTTTTTCCTGCGGCTCAACTTCTTCCGCATCAAAATTGATTTCAGAAAAATCATCGGCATCAAGAATGTAATCACCCTTGTACCAACTTTCTGTTGCGATGTGCTGTGCTTCTTCCAAGCTGTTCGCTTCGACATACACATCTTTTTTCAACTTCTCGGTAATAGTTACCTTGTATTCGCTCATAAGACATCAGACCTTTCATTAAAATTTTTATTGATATTTTTTAAGTGACACAGATAATCATTCACGTCCTTTCCGTAAGGCACGATATGATTTACAATTTGATGCCTCTCGGACAAAATTTTTGTAAGATGCTCTGCAGCCTTTTGTCCCGACTCATCGTTATCAAGGTGAAGGTGAATTGTTTTTTTTCCTTCGTCCTTTTCAATAAGCGATGAAAGAGCAAGAGGAACAACGGAAAATTTCTTTGTAATGTTTACACCCGAAAGAGAAACAAGGCACTGATCTTTTAAATCAGCGCCTTGCATTTTTTCTATTGTCATATATGAAAGTAAGTCTATTGCACTTTCAAAAATGTGAATGGTATCTGCATCCTTCTGTGTCAAACGAAATGAAAATCTTTTATCACTTCCGCTGACATCACAGAAAAATCTTTTAGTGTTTGTTGAACGCATTGTAGCGTACCTTGCCGTTCTTTTTTCATCGAAGCCGACAAAGACAACATTGTTTCGGTAAGAGCTTTGATAAAGCATTCCGTTATCAATGAAAAAGTCTATGACTTCTTCTGAAATTCCACGGCTCATAAGATATGAAACTACTTTGTCATTGTTCTCTGCTTTCTTCGGCAGAGAAAACCTTTTAGGAGGCGGCTTCGCCTTATGATAAACCTCCTTTGGTATAACCGTCTGTGTGCCGAGAATTAAACCTACCGCATCAATGAATTGCATTCCTTTGACTTTTATGAGATAGTCGAGAGCACTCTTGCCGCCGATACCTCTTGACCACCACATCCACCGTCCGTTAGAAATTTTCAAACTGTCGTGAGTGCGAGTGGAATAAACTTTTCTTGAAAGTCTTTTAAGCTCGTTAGGCTCATAGAATTTCAGATAAGTCAGCAGGTCCATTTCTCTTGCACGGCTTACATCACTTTCAGAAAACTGTGCCATACTATCTGCCGTCCCTGTCTGTTCTTTTCTTTATAAGTGAGGCAAGCTCATCAGCAGTGTTCTCAATGCAGTCAAGAATTTCTTTCATGTGGTCGCCTTCGTGCTTTTCCCAAGCACTGAACAATTTACTGAGAGGTTCTTTTTCCTTCAAAAGAGCCTTGCACTGTTTAGGTTCCAACTCATTTTCTTCGAGAGATAAAAGTATGTCTTCTCGTATAACAAGTTCATAGGCACACTCAATAACTGTTTCGGGTGTTGAGTTTTTAAGTTTTTCTATGAACTCTCGGTGCTCATTTTGCATCTTTTCATAAAGTAAAATGTTTAATTCTTCTGCTGTCATTTAACACAACTCCTTAAATTAAAATTTGGACAAGAGATAATCTCTGCCCTGAAACTTTGTTTGCATTTGTTGTTGCACTTTTTACATTGCTCGTTGTATTCAATTACATTTTTTCGATCAAGAAAGAACTTCCATTCTTTCTTATTGTGCTTATTCAAGGTTTTAACTGAAGATAAGATTGCAGAAAAAAGATACGAGGAAAAGTTTTTAATTTTATCTTGCAATGTTTCTTTCTTTTCTTTCAGGTTCATTAGAACTAACCTCACCTTCATCAATCTCATTATCCTTATGGTCCATATCAAGCAGAGCGTTAAGCTCAGCCAAGCGTTCACTTTTTTCTTTGAGCTCCTGCTCCTTCGGGAACGGTCTTGCGATTTCACCCTTTGCATTTTCAATCTGCTTTTCTGTTTCAGCAAGTTTTTCCTTGCAGGCTTCAAGTCTGTCAGGCAGACGGGATATAAGGTTATCAAGTCGAGTGATATTACCCTGAATATCACCTCCGACTGAAATACTGTGCTGCAATGCACCCTCAAGAGTTACATTGTATTCTTTCTCAAAGCTGTTAAAGGATAAGTACATATTAAAGCCACGGTAAGTGCCGATGTATTTCTTTTCGGGTGAAGTCATTGCATGACACAGTTCAAGAATAGCGGAGCCTGCCGCTTTCTTGTCATTATGTGCGACACCTTCAATCACCATTGTAGAAATACCGTCCTCAACCGGGAATGTGTTATCCTTTGCAAGCTGAATGTCATTCTTGTAACCGTCTATAAGAATTTCGTATGTCTTTATGTCTGTCGGAAATTTCTTTATCAGCTTATCTTCAAGAGCATACCTCTGACTTAAATGGCTTTGGTAAAGAAGCTTAAGCTTTGAAACCTCAATATCCAAGTCCATCTTCTCCTTGATATACGGATTACCCGTTGCAAGAGCTTTAATCTCGGCATAAGATAACGCCTGCTCGTCAACATCTTCTGCTGAACGCACAGGCGATTTGGAAGTCATAATCTGACCGATAAACTTCTGCTTATTCTCTACAAGCTGATAGAGATAAGCATCAAAGGTTTCCTCGGTAACATAAGAGTAAATCTCAACTTCGGGATTTTCGTTACCCTGACGGATAATACGACCCTCTCTCTGCTGAAGGTCAGCAGGTCGCCACGGACAGTCTGTGTGATGAATTGCAATTAGCTTCTTCTGCACATTGGTACCTGCACCCATCTTCGCTGTACTGCCTATAAGAACTCTTATCTGTCCTTCACGGACTTTGGAAAAGAGTTCTTTCTTTTTTGCTTCTGTGTCGGCACTATGGATAAATGCAATTTCATTTTCGGGTACACCTTTTGCAATTAGCTTCTTTTTAATGTCATCGTACACATTGAACTTACCGTCATTGTGCGGAGTGGAAAGGTCGCAGAAGATGAGCTGTGTTGATTTCTGCTCTGCTGTCTTTTCCCAAATTTCAAAAACATTATCTGCACAAACAGATACCTTACTGTCAGGCTCATCGGGAAGCATTTCATTGGTAAGGCGTTGGTCAAGAGCCAGCTTTCTGCCGTCATTGGTTATGAGAAGCATATTGTCTTGGCTTGAATCAACCATTTTGTTTCTTACCTTTTCAGCTCTCTCACCGAGTGAAGCAACAATCTCTTTCTGAATGTCCGTAGGCTTAACCGCAATGTTGTGGTAGTTTGCTTTTGGAACGGGAAGATTAAGCATATCAGCCGTCTGAATATCTGCGACCTGCTTGAACATCATCATAAGCTCAGGAAGGTTGTAGAACTTGGCAAAGCGTGTCTTGGCTCTGTATCCCGTACCTTCGGGAGCAAGCTCAATAGCAGTAACGGTTTCACCAAAGGTGGATGCCCAAGAGTCAAAGTGCTGAAGCCTTTTATCTGAGAGTGCGTCATACTGTAAGTATCTTTGCATAGTATAAAGCTCTACCATTGAGTTTGAAACGGGTGTACCCGTAGCAAACACAACACCTTTGTTCCCGGTGACTTCATCAAGATAGCGGCACTTCATATAAAGGTCGGATGACTTCTGTGCTTCCGTCTGTGCTATACCGCCTACATTACGCATCTTTGTATAGAGGAAAAGATTTTTGAAACTGTGTGCTTCGTCAACAAAGAGCCTGTCAATGCCCAATTCTTCAAAGTTGATTACATCGTCCTTACGGCTTTGGTCATTGAGCTTATCAAGTTTTACCTCAAGGGATTTCTTTGTTTTTTCAAGCTGTTTAATGGTAAACTTTTCACCTCTGTCATACTTTGCCTGCTCAATGCCGAGGGTGATTTCATCAATCTGCTGTTCAAGCATATACTTCTGTCTTTCAATGCTGATTGGGATTTTTTCAAACTGTGAGTGACCGATAATAACTGCATCGTAATCACCCGTAGCAATTCTCGCACAGAACTTCTTTCTGTTCTTTGTTTCAAAATCTTTCTTCGTTGCTACAAGAATGTTTGCAGACGGATAAAGCTGTAAATATTCCGTTGCCCACTGCTCTGTAAGGTGATTAGGTACAACAATAAGCGACTTGTTACAAAGACCGAGCCTCTTGCTTTCCTGTGCCGCCGCAACCATTGTAAAGGTTTTACCTGCACCAACCACATGAGCAAGAAGAGAATTGCCGCCATACATAATTCTTGCAACAGCGTTCACCTGATGCTCTCTCAACTTGATTTCGGGATTCATTCCGCTGAAAGTAATATGACTTCCGTCATATTCTCTCGCTCTCATTGAGTTAAATGTATCGTTATACATTCGGCAAAGTCTTTCCCGTCGCTCCGGGTCTTTCCATATCCAATCCTGGAAAGCCTGCTTAATCATTTCCTGCTTACCCTGTGCGATAGCAGTTTCCTTTTTATTGAGAACGGGTTTACGGTTTCCGTATTCATCCTCAACATAGTCGAAGATACGGACATCCTTAAGATTGAGAGTATCTTCAATAATCTTGTAGGCGTTAATTCTCGGTGTACCGTAGGTGTTTTCGGCCATAACATTCATTCGGTCATGGCTCTTGCCCTTAATTGCCCATTCGCCCGTTATCGGAGAGAAGTTTACCTTCATATTGTACTGACAATATCGGGGTGTCCTTAATGTTTCAAAGATAAAATCCTGAACATCATCAGTCGGAAGCCAAGTGGCACCGAGACGGACAGAGATTTCACTTGCATCCAAATCCTTCGGCTGTACCTTTTCAAGATATTCAACATTGATGTTGTAATCTTCGGGATAAAGCTCTGCACTTCTTTTGGCAAGCGCCAACTTTTCACGGACATTGCCCGAAAGGTATTCATCTGCGGTGAGATACTTGTCCTGTCCGTCACGCTCGTGGGTGTGTAAGGGGTTAAGGAAGATTGCACCCTTTAGCTCTTCAAAAAGCTCCTGCTCCGTCTTACCCGAAAGAGAACACATATACGGCATATCTACTCTTGCCTTATCTCCGATTGAAACGGCCAGTGCTTCACTTGCAGTTTCTACGGAGGTGACTTTAATATGCGGCTTGATTGTTCTCTTGGTAAACATATCTGCTTTTCTTTTAAGCTCTCCGTTTTCACCGATAACCTCAAGAGAACAAAGAAGATAATATGAGCTGTCATCAGAGAAAACCAAACGGTTAGCTCTTGAATTTATAAGGCCGTATTTCTTCGTAAATCGGTCATAAACCTCGTTGAGCTTTTCCTGTGCTGATTGTATGGCCGAGTCGGGATAATCCTCTGTCTGAAGCTGTATAAGCTCTCTGACGCTATCTCTTATCTCAACCATACCCTTGATACGGTTTTCTGCAGTTGCAGAAACTTCAACAGCATTCATACGGCTGTTTTCTCTGTAATACACCTGACCGTCAACAACAGTAAAGCTGAAATTCCTTACATTGGGGTCTGCAGGAATTGAATTATCAACCGCTTCTCCCGCTTCCTGAATTTCAACCTCTGTTATCTCTGCGTGAATGTTCTGTACTGCTTCACTTAAAAGATCAGAAAGCTCTCTGTCCTCATAAGGCTTACAGGTAAGAGACTGACCGAACTGTGATGATTCCATAACCATTTCGCCAAGCACCATTTCGGGATGGTCAACGAAATATTTGTTGTACTCGTTTCCGTTTTCATCACGGTCAAGATGTACCCAATCAGGCTCCTCGGTTACAAGGGTATCTCTCTTTTGCAAGAAGATAATATCCGAGGTTACCTCTGTTCCCGCATTAGCCTTGAATGTGTTGTTGGGCAAACGGATAGCACCGAGAAAATCAGCTCTCTGTGCTATATACTTTCTGACATTGGAGTTTCTTTTATCGAGTGTACCCGATGAAGTAATAAAAGCAATAACACCGCCGGGGCGTACCTTGTCAAGTGTCTTACCGAAGAAGTAATCGTGAATAAGCCAATTATGCTTGTTATACTTTCTGTCGGACACACCGAACTGACCGAAAGGTACATTACCTACAGCAATATCAAAGAAACTGTCGGGCAGGTCTGTTTTTTCATAACCCTGTACCGCTATGTTTGCTTTCTGATAAAGCTGCTGTGCTATTCTTCCCGTAAGGCTGTCAAGCTCGACACCGTAGAACTTACTGTCCTTCATACTTTCGGGAAGCATACCCATAAAGTTACCGACACCGCAGGAAGGCTCAAGGATGTTACCCGTTTTAAAACCCATATTTGTAAGAGCTTCATACATGGAACGGATAACAACGGGAGGAGTATAGAAAGCGGTAAGTGTGCTTTCTCTGGCGGCATCGTACTCTTCGGGTGAAAGAGTAACGATAAGCTCCTTAAACTCATCTGCCCAATTTTCCTTACTTTCGTCAAAGGCATCGGCAAGACCGCCGAAGCCTACATACTTTGAAAGGACTTCCTGTTCTTCGGGTGTTGCAAGTCTGTTTTCAAATTCAAGATTATGCAAAAGGTTTATTGCGTCCATATTTGCTCTGAATTTTGCCTTAAGACCGCCGACACCGAGGTTATCATCGGTTATGACAAAGTTATGCTTCTGACTTTCGGGAACATCAGGCTTTAAAAGTTTAGGTTTAGGCTCCTCTTTCTTTTCCCAAGCCGGAGTAAGGTCTGCTTCTTCAGTCTTAATTGTCTGAATAACAACATCAAAGGGCAGACCGCTTTTTTCACCTGAAATTTCTTCAACCTTTTCAATTGTGTAGCTTTGTTTCGGCTCTGCAAGGTGTTCACGGACAAAATTTATCTTCTCAACACGGTTAATCGGATAAAAAGATGAGGTGTCCCTTATTGACACATCACCAAAGACGGGGTCAATCTTTTCGATGATGTATCTATCACCGTCAATTATGACCTCTTTACCGATAAGGTCTGCATCAGTAAGTTCTTCCGTCTTTTCTTCTTCGGCTCGTTCCAAGTACGGACTTAGAATTACCTTAAAGCCTTGCGGAAGTGGATCAAGAGAGCTTTGGAAATCAGTAGAAATTGTTTTACCGTCTTTATCGGCATAAACATATATTTCCATTGGTACGCCGTTGTAATTTTCTTCCTTAATATCCTTAATGAATTTATGTTCACTTGTGTACTCAATGCTTTCTCTCACCTTACCGCCAGCACCAAGATAATCAATCCTGCCAATAGGTTTACTATCAACGGGGGTTTCCTTGTTTTGAGAAACAATAGTTACCGTCTTTCGCTCACCGTTTTCAAGCGATGATACGGTTACATCAAAGCCTCTGTCATTAAGAAGGTTGATATATGTTTCAAGTGCGTGCTTAGGCAACCCGACAAGCGGAGCTCGTTCATCATTTCCAATAGGTCTTGATGTGAGCATAAGGTCAAGAGCTTCCGCAACTTTATTTGCGTCACCGTTATACGCTTCAAAGAAATCTCCGACCTGATAGAGAACAATGGTATCGGGATGTTCCTCTTTTACTTTAAGATAGCTTTTGTATAACGGAGTTAAGTTGTTACCCTTCAATGAGATATTATGCTTGTCTGCATATTCCTTAAAGCTGTCAAGAAGCTCATTATCCAAGCCGAGAACACCGCCGTCTTTATCATGGACAAAAACTTCATCGGTTAAGAAACGGTAGAAATCTCTGCCTTTCCAAGTGTTATCTTCATCCTTTGCAACAAGTGTTCCGTCCTCATAGGAAAGCTCTATATCCTCAATTCTCAGTGCAGAAAGCACATTATACAAAACCTTTGTTTCTACTGTTTCAGGCTGAACAAAGGTAAGAACAGGCTTATCCATTTCCTGTGCCGCAGAGAGAATTGAAATCATTGTTTCATCTGTTAAATCCATCAAATCGGGATTACCGTGAAATTGCTCTAATGCTTTTCTGAAATCTTCGGTGCCGTTATCTGCAAGTTCCTGCTTTGCAACTGTTTCGAGATAATCAAAAAAGCCGTCTGCTTCTTTATGAGCATCGGCGGCTTCAAGTACATC
>JAFUQS010000047.1 GCA_017472225.1 Clostridia bacterium
AAACATTCAATTATTCGCTCACAAAAAAGGTATGGGTTCAACCCGTAACGGCCGTGACTCAGAATCAAAGAGACTCGGTGTTAAGCGTGCAGACGGTCAGTTCGTTCTTGCAGGTAACATCCTTGTTAAGCAGCGTGGTACTCACATTCATCCGGGTAACAACGTTGGCAGAGGCTCAGACGACTCACTCTTTGCTCTTATCGACGGTAAGGTAAAGTTTGAAAGAATGGGTAAGGATCGTAAAAAGGTCAGCGTTTATGCTGTTGAGCAGTAATCAATAAGCATTTTTAATTGCAGACATAGGCACGCTTAAAGCGTGCCTTTTTTCTTTGCAGTTTTTCCGGTTCTGATTATTCTGAAATTCACCATTTTTTCCGAAACATCAATCATCCAATCATAAAAGGGGATAATCATAATTACGGTAATCACATTGAAAACAATGTGGAAAATTGAAACTCTTATTGAGGGACTTTCTAAATTTTTCAGAAGCCCTGCCACGGGTATGAATTCACAAAGAATTGCAACGATCACGCTGCCGACCACATTGAAAACAAGGTGTATCATACCGACCTGCTTTGCACCCTTGCTTTTTCCCGTTGCAGAAATCATGGCAGTGAAAACCGTTCCGATATTCTGCCCCAGAACGATATAAATTGCACTTTCGGTGCTGACAAGCCCCTGTGCGCAAAGGCTTTGCAGAATTCCTACCGTGGCAGAGGAGCTCTGGATAATTGCCGTCATGATTATGCCTGTCAGAATACCCCTCAGCTTGCCGTCGCAAGACTCCACAATAAAATTCAAAAAAGCCTGATTGTCCTTGAGGTGTGAAAAGGCATTGCCCATTGTGTTGAGACCGAGAAACAAAAGTCCGAAGCCTAAAAGTATTTCACCGATTCGGCTGAGCTTTTCCTTTTTGCAGATGAGCTTCATCATTCCGCCAACAAAAATCGCAAGGGGAGCAACAGAAGAAAAATTGAAGGCGATCAGAAGGCTTGTGACGGTGGTTCCGATGTTTGCCCCGAGGACAATCCCTGTTGCCTGAGTCAGATTCATAAGCCCTGCCTCAACAAAGCCTACGGTCATAACGGTAACAACCGAGGAGCTCTGAACAACACCTGTTACGGCAGTTCCTGTCAGGATAGATTTTGTTTTTGTTTTTGTCATCACGGAAAGTATCCTTTTCAGCTTGTCGCCAAAGGCTTTTTCCGTTCCCTCACTCATAACCGTCATGCCATAAAGGAAAAGTCCGATTCCGCACAAAAGATTGAGTATATGTACCATTAAATCACTCCTAAAATCCCTGTTGCCTATTGAAAAAAGTTTTTCTATAAAGTATAATGAACATAAATGAAAAAATACGAAGAAAATGAGGTGTCAATATGACTTTGAACGTTATCCCCAAGCCGAATACCGTTGAATTTTACGGCGGTGAGGTCTGGCTTTCCGAAAACAAGGTTACATACAAAACTAATGAGCATTACCCCGATGAATATTACTGCATCGAGATTACCGACGGAGAAACAATAATCACCACAAAGGGTGAAAAAGGCAGATATTACGCTCATCTGACTCTCACTCAGATTGAAGAAAGCGGAAAAGCTCCTGTTTGCAAAATTATCGACCTTCCCGCATTTTCCTACAGAGGCTTCATGATTGACTCTGCAAGACATATGCAGACAATTGATGAAATCAAGGCGTATATCACCGCTGCTGCAAGATTCAAGTTCAACACCTTCCATTGGCACCTTTGCGATGACCAGGGCTGGAGAATTGAAAGTGAAAAATACCCCCGTCTCAATGAAATCGGCTCATGGCGTTACGGTCACGGCTTCGGCAACCCCAATATGTCAAAATACGGTGGCTATTACACAAAGGAAGAAATAAAAGAAATTATTGAATTCTGCCGTGAAAGATATATTGATGTGATTCCTGAAATTGATATGCCCGGTCACACCTCCGCAATTATTGCATCTTATCCTGAGCTTTCCTGCAGAGGAAAGCAGATAGGCGTTGAAATGCAGGGCGGCATTTATAAAAACATACTTTGTGCCGGTAACGAGGATGTGTTCAGCTTCTGCTTCGGAATTCTTGATGAAGTGATGGAAATTTTCCCCGGTGAATATATTCACATCGGTGGCGACGAGGCTCCCAAGGCCCGTTGGTGCAACTGTCAGAAATGTCAGAACCGTATCAAAGAGGAGGGGCTTAAAAACGAAGAAGAGCTTCAGGGATATTTTGCAAACAGAATAATCTCTTACCTTGAAGCCAAGGGCAAAAAGGCTCTTGCATGGAATGAAAGCCTCAATTCCGGAATGCTCAACAATAATACAATTATATGCGATTGGATGGACAGAAAACACAAAAGCGAAGAATATGCCAACAATGGCGGCAAAATCATTGTTGAGGATTTCTATCATTACTATCTTGATTATGAATACGGCATGACTCCGCTTAAAAAGACCTATGGTCTCAATCCCTGGCTGCCTGAGCTTGATTACATCGGAAGACAGAATGTTTTGGGTGTTGAAGCTCCGATCTGGACAGAATATGTTGAGGATTTTGACAGAATGAGTTATATGTGCTTCCCGAGATTGATTGCCGTTGCGGAATCAGGCTGGACTCTTGATAAATATAAGGATTATGAGGATTTCAAGGCAAGAGTAAGAAATCAGCGTTCATTCCTTGAGTCTCTCGGCATTAAAATGGCTGATGAAAGTGCATGGGATCCGGGACTTTCCGTTAAAGCAAAGGTTATGTCAGACAGACTGAAAAGTATTCTCGACCCCGCAATGATCGGTGCAACATTGTTCCCGAATAAGGATGATGAATGATTATGAAAAACAAGGTGTATCAACTGTTTGTGGGCAAAAATTCAAAGGAGAATCTTACCCCTGACCTTTCCGAGGCAAAAAACAGTTATGACGGTCTTTCTTACAGAATACCTTCACTTATCTGCCCTGTGGGAAAGGACGGAAAGCAAAGAGTTCTTGCTATGTGTGACATTTCCGAATGCGGAATGGACCACGGCAGAATACAGACCGTTTTAAGAATAAGTGATGACAATGCCGAATCCTTTGATGAAATGAAAACCGTGCTGTCTCCGCCGGTTAAAAAGGCTCCTCAGTGCAAGGAGGACTATGCATCTTCCTTTGCCATTGACCCCATCATGTGTCAGGCAGACAGTGGCGACATCCTTATGGTTGTTGATGTGTTCCCTGAATCGAAAGCGATTATGCAAAAGCAGTGGCTTGAAACAGGCAGCGGATATATCGAAGCCGAAGGCAAAAGATATCTTGCCCTTTACCCTGAAAAATTCAAAGCCGAAGGTGGCGCAGTGAAGGATAAGAGGAATGGCTACACAGTAAGAGAGCATGGCTGGATTTATACTCCGGAGGGTGAAAAAACAAAATATTATCTTCCGGCAAAGCACAGCGAAGAATATGCATATGAAACCATGGGTGATATGTATTATGCAGTTGACGGCGGAGAATTTATTGATACTTGTCCGCCGATGTTTCCCACAAAGGAAACTTGCAGGGATATTTATGTGGGTAATGTGTTTCTCAACAGTGCAAGACCTGTTTTTTCTCTCACCAAACCCGAAAGGGTAGAAAAGCGAACAGCTTCACCCGATAAAACAGGTGACGGATATTCAGCTTATCCGTGTGTTGAAACAAAGCCTGCACCCCTCAGCATGATGCCCACATTGCATCTTTTCATGATGAAAAGCTCTGATATGGGGGACACATGGAGTCAGCCTGTTGATATCACCCCTCAGGTAAAGCGTGACGATGAAATTTTCATCGGTACCGGACCCGGAGTCGCAATTAAGCTTCAATATCAGAAGGATAAAAAGAAAAACGGCAGAATCCTTGTGCCGGTTTATAATCTCAAGGATACCTTTGCCCTTTACACAGATGACGAGGGTGTAACATGGCACAGAAGTGAGTGCAGCAAAAACATTGACGAAACTCAGTTTATTGAAAGTGAAGACGGAACAATTTTCTGCTTCGGCAGACAAGTGATGCTTGATAAAACTCCCTTGTCAATAAGCCGTGACGGTGGTGAAACCTGGGAGAAGGCTGAAAGCACCGGTCTTTCGGCAGTCCGTTGTCAGAAGTCATTTCTGCTTTTACCGCCTCACAGTGAGGAATTTCCTTATGCAGAAGGCATGGATAAGAGCAAAAGATATATTGTTGCTTCATGTCCGTCAGGAAATTATCAGAAAAAGAGTGTGCGATATGGCGGAATTCTGACTCTGGGTGAAATCAACGGCGATGAAATCAGGTGGCTCAGGCAGAAAAGAGTTATCACAGAGGGTATCAGTGGCAAGGAAAACAATTTCTATGCCTATTCATCCCTTGATATTCTTAAAAACGGAGAAATTGTTCTGCTTTATGAGGCATTGCCTTCCAGCTTCATTGCAGTTCAGAAATTCACTTTGGAGGAAATTGCCGGTGGTGAAAAGGCATTCGGCTTTCCGCTTCCCTTAATCACACGGATCAGAAGACGCTTCAGAAAGTGGTAAATAAAAAAATATGAAGGACTGCGAGCAGCTCCTTCAGTTATCCGAAACAACAAAAGCAGAGCATTTTCGCTCTGCTTTTGTTGTTATGATATTTGTAATTTTTATTGTGACGAAATTTATCAGATACCGTTTTCGTCAAAGTCGAATACGGTCTGAAGCGCAATGTCGATTGTCTTTTCGATTGTTTCGGGAACAAGATTCTGTGCTGTGTCAAGTCTTGTGTGATAATACTTTGCGGGGGCGGGGTCCATTGCTACAAGTGAAGCTGCGGCAATTCCCGCCTGTGAAGCGGCTGCTGCGTCTGTTGAACCGAGAGGAATTGCACCAACGGGAACATCCTTGCCACATTTCTGTGCAGCGTTTTTAAGAAGGTCACAGACTCTCTTATCGTTCTGCACCATACCTGTCATATCTCTTTCATAAATCATCATATAGTCCTCGTCACGGATTGTGTCGAAGCCTACAAAGATAGTTTCAACGCCGTCGTTTTTGTATTCGGGATGAGCCTCAAAGAAAGCCTTTGAGCCACGAAGACCGGCTTCCTCACCGCCTGCAAGCATACAAACGACCTCGGTGTTTTCAAAGCGGATATCATTGTCTGAAAGGTACTTCATAACTGCTGAGGAAACATAGCAGCCTGTCAGGTCATCATTTGCGCCTTCAACATATCTTTTGCCGTTGGTGAAGTTGAAAAGTCCGGCATAAGCGGGGGTGAAGGCAAGCTGACCGAGGCTCATAGCCTTTTTGAGCTTTTTATTTTTGCTTGTAAGGTTAACGGCTGCAGTTGCACCTGTGTAAAGAAGACCTGTGATTGCGGGAATGAGAAGAATGTAAGAGCCGTTTGAGCCGTACTTATATGTATATGTCCATTCAGGTGCAGAATCAGTATGACCGGAAAGAATAATTCTGCGCTTTGTTTCACCCTTTGCTTTTCTTACGGCAATAACATTACCGCTTTCCTTTTCCTTGAAAAGGGGGTCAAGCATCTTTTTATAAAGAAGGAATTCACCAACGATGCCTGAAAGAGCAGTACCGATAAGACCGATTGAGCCGAGAGAAGCTTTTTTGCACTTGTTTGCACCGATAAGGTTCATTGCTGTTGCGCCAAACATACATCCGCCTGCAATGGGTACGAAGGACATGAATGCATCGGGATTGACCTTGAAGGTTTCACGCCATGCCTCGTCGCTGTATTTTTTGATGCTTTGGAGCATATACATCTGAGCCTTGATGTCACTTTCTTCACCACAGGGGCGGGGACCGAAAGCACCGCAAACAGATTTGATTCCGTCAACGGCATATTCTCTCAAATCGGAAAGACCTGTTTTTGCATTCTTTAATGTTTCCTGATAATTCAAAATAACACTCTCCTTTGATTTCGTTTACCTTTTTATTATATAGATATCGGTGGAAATAATCAAGGGGTTTTCGGAAAAGTAGTCAGGGGATAACATAAAAAGAACAGGTATATGTTTTTTACATAAGATACCTGTTCTTTATCTTTTTTGGAATTCTTCACCGTTAATAAGATAATCTATTGAAACATTGAAATATTTTGAAAGCCTGTTTAACATATCGAGGCTCGGCTCACGCTTTCCGTTTTCATAATGGGATAAGGCTTCACGGGAAATGTTCAAATCCATTGCCACCTTCTGCTGATTAAGGTTACGGGCTTTTCGTATCATTTTCAGTCCCTTCACACAAATCACCTCTTGACTTTATTGTAACGATTTGTTACAATAATAATGTTACATTTTGTAACAACAAAGAAAGGGGAGTAAATATGTATAAGGACTTGTTAGGAGTAGAAATAAGAGATGAGGCAATTTTGAAAAAAATCAGATCAGCCAATAACATTAAAATGATTTCAATCATCATTGCTGTTGTGAGTTTTATATGCACCGTTCTGGGATTAGCAATATCTGTAAACTATTTAGGAATGATAGGTTTATTGGGTTTAATGGCATCTGTGGTTGTTTTTTTGATTTTCTTAGAAAAGTATAGGCCTATAATTAGATCAATTAAATATTTGAATAAATATAATTTACATTCAGCTGCAAAAGATTTGAATTCTAATAATATAAATTTGCCGAAGTCAAAAATCTGTATGGGTAACAGTGCATTCTATTCGAAAAATTTTTCCACTATTGTTCCTTATTCGATGATATTATGGGTTTATGTTGAAAAAATAAAATATATGGCTGTTATTCCTGTTGAGGAAAATGTAAATATTTGTTGCAGAGATGGTTCAATTTTTAAAATTAAAGCAAATCGAGAAGAAATGCAAATTCTATTGAATCAGATTTATTCTTGCTCACCCGATTTGGTTATTGGTTATGGTAGAAATCAGGAAAATTTTTATCATGAACAAGTGTATAAGTTTGTAAAAAGCAGAAAATCCGGAAAATGAATAACAACATTTTGCACACCCTTCCGTGCGTTTTATTGATAAAATAATGCCAAAACAGAAAAATCCCCACCCTTCGGTCATTGAAGTCGGGTGGGGATAATTTTTTTATTTCCGTCTCAGTTAATAGGGGAGAATGGGGCAAAAAAGTGTTAAAAATGAAAAAAATCCGCCTTTTAGGCGGAAAAATATGGCAAAAAACTGTTTTTTTTAATAAAAACCACTTGACACAGTTACGCCAAGTGTGATATAATCGTGAAACTTATAATGGATAATTATGTGTGGAAGTATTTTTTCTTTACTTTCTGATTGCATATTACCATTTAAATAAAAAAATGTCAATACATTTTTTGAAATTTATGCTTTCAATGCCGAGAGGCAAATTTTAAAGATATGGAGTGATAAGCCAATGGTTAATGTAACCGATGTGAAGCTTGGCACTAATGTGCGAAAGAGTTTCGGCAAAATTGAGGAAGTTATGCCGATGCCCAACCTCATCCAGGTTCAGAAGGATTCCTACAAATGGTTCATCGAAACCGGTCTGAAAGAAGTACTCAGAGATATGTCGGAAATCACTGATTACAGCGGAAACCTTGTTCTGAGCTTTGTTGACTACAGAATGGACGACAAACCGAAGTACAGCGTTAAAGAGTGTAAGGAAAGAGACACCACTTATGCTGCCCCCATGAGACTTACTGCACGCCTTTATAATAAGGAAACAGGTGAAGTTAAGGACAGCGAGGTTTACATGGGCGATTTCCCGCTTATGACAGACAGTGGTACCTTCATCATCAACGGTGCTGAAAGAGTTATCGTTTCTCAGCTCGTCCGTTCACCCGGTGCATACTTTGGTATGACACACAATGTAACCGGCAAAAAGCTCTTCACTTCAACAATTATTCCCGGCCGTGGTGCATGGCTCGAATATGAAACAGACCAGAACGATCTTTTCTATGTCCGCATCGACAAGAACAGAAAGATCCCCATCACAACACTTATCCGTGTTCTCGGCTATTCAACAGATAATGATATCCGTGAGTTCTTCGGCTTTGACGACAGAATCGAAGTAACACTTGAAAAAGATAACACAAAGAATACCGAAGAAGCACTTATCGAAATTTATAAAAAGCTCCGTCCCGGTGAGCCTCCTACGCTTTCAAGCGCACAGACTCACATTGAAGGTATGTTCTTCGATGAAAGAAGATATGACCTTTCAAGAGTAGGACGTTATAAGTACAACAAGAAGCTCGGTATTTCCGACAGAATCCGTGGCTTCAGACTTGCTGCTCCCATCGTAAATGAGCTTACAGGCGAAATCATTGCCGAGGAAGGCGAGCTTATCACTAAAAAGAGAGCTCTTGAAATCGAGCAGGCAGGCGCAAAGGTGGCTTTTGTTCATGTTGAGGGTCAGGAAGAGCCCGTTAAGGTTATTTCCAACCACATGGTTGACATTATGCCTTATCTTCCCGGCTTCACAAAGGAAGAGCTTGCAGAAGCAGGTATCAACGAGCATGTACGCTACACCGTTCTTATGGAGGTTCTTTCCGAAATTGACGGCATGAGCAAGGAAGAGGTTCTTGCTTACCTTTCCGAAAAGGCAGACGAGCTTGTTCCTCCCACAATTATTATTGATGATATCCTCGCATCAATCAACTATCTCAACTGCCTTGCAAAGGGCGTTGGTTCAGCAGATGACATCGACCATCTCGGCAACCGCCGTATCAGATCAGTCGGTGAGCTTCTTCAGAATCAGTTCCGTGTCGGCTTCTCAAGAATGGAAAGAGTTATCAAGGAAAGAATGACTCTCCAGGCACAGGAAACAGAAAAGGTTACTCCTCAGGCTCTTATCAACACAAGACCTGTTATCGCAGCAGTAAGAGAGTTCTTCGGTTCATCACCCCTTTCACAGTTTATGGACCAGAACAACCCTCTTGCAGAGCTTACACATAAGAGAAGACTTTCAGCTCTCGGTCCCGGCGGTCTTTCAAGAGACCGTGCAGGCTTCGACGTTCGTGACGTTCACTATTCACACTACGGACGTATGTGCCCCATCGAGACTCCTGAAGGTCCCAACATCGGTCTTATCTCTTACCTTGCAACATTTGCAAGAATCAACGAATACGGCTTCATCGAGGCTCCCTTCCGTCCTATCGACAAGGAAACAGGCGTTGTGCTTGATACCTTCGAATATATGACAGCAGATGTTGAAGATGAATACACAGTTGTTCAGGCTAACGAAAAGCTTGATTCTGAGGGTCGTTTTGTAAGAAACAAGGTTAACGCCCGTCACCGTGACGAGTTCCTTGAAATTGACCCGTCAAGAGCAGATTATATGGACGTTTCACCCAAGATGGTTGTTTCAGTTGCTACTGCTCTTATTCCCTTCCTTGAAAACGACGACGCAAACCGTGCCCTCATGGGTTCAAACATGCAGCGTCAGGCAGTTCCCCTTCTTACCTGTGATTCACCCATGGTCGGTACAGGTATGGAATACAAGGCAGCAACAGACTCAGGCGTCTGTGTTCTTGCAAGAGCAGCCGGTACAGTAACATATGTAAGCGCAGACAGAGTTGATGTTATGACCGAGGACGGTCATCTTGACACATACAATCTTATTAAGTTTATGCGCTCCAACCAGGGTACATGTATCAATCAGAGACCCGTTGTCAAGGTTGGTGAGCATATCGAAGAAAAGCAGGTTATCGCAGACGGTCCTGCAACAGACCACGGCGAAATTTCCCTTGGTAAGAATGCCCTTATCGGCTTCATGACATGGGAAGGCTACAACTACGAGGACGCTGTTCTCATTAACGAAAAGCTTGTCCGTGATGATGTTTACACATCAATCCACATTGAAAAATATGAGCTTGAAGCAAGAGATACAAAGCTTGGTCCCGAAGAAATCACAAACGACATTCCCAATGTCGGTGATGCGCTCAAGGACCTTGATGAAAGAGGTATCATCCGTGTAGGTGCTGAGGTTCACTCAGGTGATATCCTTGTAGGTAAGGTTACACCCAAGGGCGAAACAGAGCTTACTGCTGAAGAAAGACTTCTCCGTGCAATCTTCGGCGAAAAGGCAAGAGAAGTAAGAGACACATCTCTCCGTGTGCCTCACGGTGAATACGGTATCGTTGTTAATGTTGAAGAATTCACAAGAGAAAACAGCGATGAGCTTTCACCCGGTGTTAACAAGGTTGTCCGCTGCTACATCGCTCAGAAGAGAAAGATTCAGGTCGGCGACAAGATGGCAGGTCGTCACGGTAACAAGGGTGTTGTTTCCCGTGTTCTTCCTCAGGAGGATATGCCCTTCCTTTCAGACGGTACTCCGCTTGATATCGTTCTTAACCCCCTCGGTGTTCCCTCACGTATGAACATCGGTCAGGTTCTTGAAGTACATCTTGGTTTTGCTTGCCGTCAGCTCGGCTGGAAAATCATGACTCCTGTTTTTGACGGTGCTCATGAGGATGACATCAGAGAAGCACTCACAATGGCAGGTATCAACGAAACAGGTAAGTCCGTTCTTTATGACGGACGCACAGGTGATAAGTTCGACAATGAAGTTACAGTCGGCGTTATGTATTACCTGAAGCTCCATCACCTCGTTGATGATAAGATGCATGCCCGTTCAACAGGTCCCTACTCACTCGTTACTCAGCAGCCTCTCGGCGGTAAAGCTCAGTTCGGTGGCCAGCGTTTCGGTGAAATGGAAGTTTGGGCACTTGAAGCTTACGGTGCAGCCTATACTCTTCAGGAAATTCTTACAGTTAAGTCAGACGACGTTGTCGGTCGTGTTAAGACATACGAAGCAATTGTTAACGGTGAAAATGTACCTCAGGCAGGTGTTCCCGAATCCTTCAAGGTTCTTGTTAAAGAGCTTCAGAGCCTTGGCCTTGATGTTAAGGTTCTTGATGCTGATAATGAGGAAATCGACCTTAAGCAGAATATTGACGGTGATGAAGGCGTTTCACTCCATCGCTACCGTATACCCGAAGCAGAAGTTGAAGCCGATGACACGGAAAACGGTGAAGACGATCTCGAGCTTGCAGAAGAAGACGGCGACCTTGATCTTGATTTCGGTTTCGGCGATGAGGACTCTGATTTTGAGTCAGCAGAAGAAAGCGAAGCTGAGGATACTTTTGATATGGATTCCTTCTTCAATGAAATGAATCCCACAATCAATGATGCAGGCTTCGGCAAAGGCTTCGTACCCGACGAAGACAATATGTAATTTAAATAACAGCCCACGGTGTGCCTGCAGCGCACCGAGGGTGTCCACTTAATAATAATACAGGAAAGGGCTGACTTGAATCTTATGGAAAACATAACCTTTGAATCAATCAAAATAGGTCTGGCTTCACCGGAAAAGATCAGAGAATGGTCATACGGTGAAGTAACAAAGCCTGAAACTATTAACTATAGAACACTCAAACCCGAAAGCGACGGACTTTTCTGCGAAAAAATCTTTGGTCCCCTCAAGGACTGGGAATGTCATTGCGGCAGATATAAGAGAATCCGCCACAAGGGTAAGGTCTGCGAAAGATGTCATGTTGAAATCACAAAGGCAAAGGTTCGCCGTGAACGCATGGGTCACATTGAGCTTGCAACACCGGTTTCACACATCTGGTATTTTAAGGGTATCCCCTCGAGAATGGGTCTTATCCTTGATATTTCCCCGAGAGACCTTGAAAGAATTCTTTACTTTGCAGCTTATGTTGTCATCAATCCCGGTACTGTTCCCAATGTAAAGAAGGGACAGGCAATTACCGAAAAGCAGTATGACGATATTAAGGAATACTATTACAATGATGAAGAATTCAAGGTAGGCATGGGTGCAGAAGCTATCAAAGAGCTTCTTTCTGAAATTGATATCGATGCACTTAACGAGGAGCTCCGTGAACAGCTTCAGACTGCAAGCGGACAGAAGAAAGCAAGAATTCTCAAGAGACTTGAGGTTGTTGAAGCATTCAAGTCCTCAGGCAACAAGCCTGAATGGATGATTCTTGATGTAATTCCCGTAATTCCTCCCGATATCCGTCCCATGGTTCAGCTTGACGGCGGTCGTTTTGCAACAAGTGACCTTAATGACCTCTACCGTCGTGTTATCAACAGAAATAACCGTCTCAAGAAGCTTCTTGAGCTTGGTGCTCCTTCAATTATCATCAGAAACGAAAAAAGAATGCTTCAGGAATCCGTTGACGCCCTTATCGACAACGGCAGAAGAGGCAGACCTGTTACCGGTCCCAACAACAGACCTCTCAAGAGCCTTTCAGATATGCTCAAGGGTAAGCAGGGTCGTTTCCGTCAGAACCTTCTCGGTAAGCGTGTTGACTATTCAGGTCGTTCGGTTATCGTTGTTGGTCCCAATCTTAAAATTTATCAGTGCGGTCTTCCCAAGGAAATGGCACTTGAACTGTTCAAGCCCTTCGTTATGAAGAGACTTGTTGAAACAGGTGTTGCCGCACATATCAAAACAGCAAGAAAAACTGTTGACCGTCAGGAAAAATGCGTTTGGGACGCCCTTGAAATTGTAATCAAGGACCATCCCGTTATGCTTAACCGTGCTCCCACACTTCACCGTCTCGGTATTCAGGCATTTGAACCGGTGCTTGTTGAAGGTAAGGCTATCAAGCTTCATCCTCTTGTTTGTACCGCTTTCAACGCTGACTTCGACGGTGACCAGATGGCTGTTCACGTTCCTCTTTCAGCAGAAGCACAGGCAGAAGCCCGTTTCCTTATGCTTGCTGCAAACAACCTTCTCAAGCCTTCAGACGGAAAGCCTGTTGCTGTTCCTTCACAGGACATGGTTCTCGGTTCATACTATCTTACTCTTGAAATTCCCGGCAGTAAGGGTGAAGGTAAGGTATTCCGTGATGTCAACGAAGCAAGACTTGCTTATGATTCAGGTGTTCTTGATCTTCATGCAAGAATCAAGGTTCGTATGACAAAGGAAGTTGACGGCGAAAAGAAGTCAAAGATTATTGAAACAACTCTCGGTAAAATTATTTTCAACGATCCCATTCCTCAGGATCTCGGCTTCGTTGACAGAACTGATCCCGAAAACATATTCCGCCTTGAGGTTGAAGGACTTGTAGGCAAGTCACTTCTCGGTAAGGTTATTGCAAAATGTATTCAGGTTCACGGCACTGCCAAAACAGCAGAGGTTCTTGACAATGTCAAGAATCAGGGCTATAAGTATTCAACAAAATCAGGTATCACTGTTGCTGTTTGCGATGCTATTATTCCTGCTTCAAAGAAGGAAATTCTCAACGAAACAGAAGAAATCGTTGATGAGGTTAACAGAAAGTATAACAGAGGTCTTCTTTCAAATCAGGACCGTTCAAGACAGGTTCTCAAGGCATGGGATACTTGTACAAACCGTGTTGCAGATGCCCTCACAGGCAGCTTTGATATGACCAACCCCATCTGGATGATGCTTGACTCCGGTGCCCGTGGTTCTAACAGCCAGCTTCGTCAGCTTGCAGGTATGCGTGGTCTTATCGCCAACACTGCAGGTAAAACAATTGAAGTTCCCATTCGTGCTAACTATCGTGAAGGTCTTAATGTTCAGGAATACTTCATTTCATCCCGTGGTGCCCGTAAGGGTCTTGCCGATACAGCTCTTCGTACCGCTGACTCGGGTTATCTTACTCGTCGTCTTGTTGACGTTTCACAGGATGTTATCATCCGTGAAGAGGACTGCGGATGTCACGAAGGTCTTGAGGTTTATGATATCATGGACGGTAATCGTATCCTTGAATCCCTTGCAGAAAGACTTAAGGGCCGTTTCCTTCTTGATAATCTTGTTGATGAAGAAACAGGCGAGGTTGTTATGGATAACAACCATATGCTCACCGAAGCAGATGCTGCCAAGATTGATGCATATCTCACAGCTAAGATGAACAAGGCTCTCGATGAGGGTGCAAGCAAGGAAGATGCTGCAAAGTGCCGCCGTATTACAATCCGTTCACTTCTCACCTGTAATTCAGACCACGGTGCTTGTATCAAGTGCTACGGTGCAAACCTTGCATCAGGTCAGCCTGTTACAGTTGGTGAAGCTGTTGGTATCATTGCTGCTCAGTCAATCGGTGAACCCGGTACACAGCTTACAATGAGAACCTTCCACACCGGTGGTGTTGCATCAGGTGCCGACATCACACAGGGTCTTCCCCGTGTTGAAGAACTCTTTGAAGCAAGAAAGCCCAAAACCCTTGCAATGCTTTCAGAAATTGACGGTGTTGTATCCTTCGAGCAGATTAAGCGCAATCCCCACATCGTTGTCACCAACGAAGAAACAGGGGAGAGAAAGGAATACTTCCTCACCTTCGGTGCAAGAGCAAGAGTATCAGAGGGTCAGTTCGTCAAGAAGGGTGAGACTATCACTGAAGGCTCCATTGATCCCAGAGATGTTCTTAATGTTCTCGGCGTAAATGCAGTTCATGACTATCTCATCAGTCAGGTTCAGCTCACTTACCGTACACAGGGTGTTGACATCAACGATAAGCACATTGAGGTTATTGCCCGTCAGATGATGAGAAAGATCAAGGTTGAGGATGCAGGTGACACTAACCTTCTTCCCAACTCAGTCATTGACAAGAAGGAATTCCGTCAGGCAAATGAAAAGCTCAGACTCAGAATGGAAGCAACAGGCGAGGAGCTTACAGAAGCAACCTGCTCACCCGTTCTCATGGGTATCACAAAGGCTTCACTTGCAACAGACTCCTTCCTTTCAGCAGCATCCTTCCAGGAAACAACAAGAGTTCTTACAGATGCAGCAATCAAGGGTAAGGTTGATCCTCTTATGGGTCTCAAGGAAAATGTTATCATCGGTAAGCTTCTTCCCTCAGGTACAGGTATGAAGTGCTACAACGAGGTTGACTATATCGATGTACAGGCAAGAGATTCACTGTTTGAGGAAAACAGAGCAATCTGGAGTGTATAAAATACTAAAAGGCTATCGCTGATGCGATAGCCTTTTCAGATATACTCAGAGGTCTTGCAGAAACAGGAAGAACTTTGAGTGCGATTGAAAGAGTGGGAAGAAAACCTACGCTTGAAACGCTTTATCGCATTTCAGTTGCCGGGGTCGTTGGTCCTGCCAACCAGATAGTCTATTGATACATTAAAATAATCGGCTAATTTTATAAGCTCCGCAATTCCGGGCTCACGTTCACCTGTTTCATATCTGCTTATTGTGTTCTGGCTCATATTCAAATCCATTGCTAATTTCAATTGAGAAATACCTTTGGATTTTCTTATTTCTTTCAAATTCATGAAAATACCCCCTTGGCAACATTATCCCATAATGGTATAATCTAAATATCCCAATTCGGGATATTTAGAAAAGAAAGAGGGATTTTTATGGTTACTTACGGAGACAGAGAATTCAGAGAGTGGGCAGACGATGCAGGCTTGAATGACGATGATTTAAAAATTGCCAGAAAGACAATGGGCAAAAGAGCTTTTTTGTGGTTTATAATGTATGTTGTTTCTTACACTGTAGGAATAGCACTCACCATTGCCATGGACGGTAATTTTGTGTGTTTGCTTGTGGGTGCAGCCGTGGCAGCTTCGTTCCTTCCTTTATTTAATGTTTGTCTGCTTTGGCGCAAATATATAAAAAAAGGTTCACTTGATGCAAAACCCGGTCTGTTGCTTGGATTTCTGTTTTTTGCACAGTTCCTGAATTATGTTTGCATTTTGCCGCTTATAACTCAGGCATTTGTAAAAAAAGGCTATGGAACAGGTCTCAAAGGTCTTTTGAAAAAAGGTAAAATCGGCGGACACGAATAATTGCAACGGAAACGGATTGCTGCAATACCACACAACAGACAGCCGATTTTCCGAATGATATACTGAATGGTTAACCGAAGCTCAGTGTTCAAAAATGAACGCTGAGCTTTTACTGTAATCTGAAAGCTTTTCACTTTTTAGTCAATATTTACTACAAAATATGCCAATAATCCTTGTGAAAATAAGCAAACCTACAAATTCGACGAAAGGTGCAAATTGTTGTTGACTTTGTTTGCATAATTCGTTATAATATCAAAGTGTGCGATTATGCGCATAACTATATTTTAAGAAAGGAGATGCTACGATTGCCTACCTTTAACCAGTTAGTTCGCAACGGCAGAGAAACACTTGTTAAGAAGCCGAAGGCTCCTGCTCTTCTCAAAGGCCTCAACTCAAAGAAGAATGTTATGACAGACCATAACTCTCCTCAGAAGCGTGGCGTTTGCACAGCAGTTAAGACAGCTACACCGAAAAAGCCGAACTCAGCACTTCGTAAGATTGCCAGAGTACGTCTTACAAACGGAATTGAAGTTTCAGCTTACATTCCCGGCGTAGGTCACAACCTTCAGGAACACAGTGTTGTTCTCATCAGAGGCGGCCGTGTTAAGGACCTTCCCGGTGTTCGTTACCATATCGTTCGTGGTACGTTGGATGCTGCCGGCGTAGCTAAGCGTCGTCAGGCAAGAAGCAAATACGGCACAAAACGCCCGAAGAAATAAGGCGTAACTTATCTGATTACAGCAACGGAGTGGTACAGGTAAT